>DATAEJ010000286.1:0-6001 GCA_036258095.1 Candidatus Angelobacter sp.
GGCCTCGATACGGGATGGCCATTCTTACCTCAGCGGCTAAAGCCGGATGAGTCTAACGCCGCTACCGCGGACCTGAAGACCTGCTCCACCCGTCCCATGCCGCGACCTAACCTTTGGTGCGCGATTAGAACAGCTTCGTCAGTTCTTCCGGCTTGGCCGAAAGCTTCCGCCCCACACCAACGATGATGGCGAGCAGTACGAGAGGAATAACGCTGGAGAACGGATCACCAAGTTTGACGCAGTGTGCCAGGATGGCACCCGCCATCGCCGAAGCCAACAGCGCAGTGCCGGCCATGGTGGTCCGCGGGATCAGCACGAGCAGCGCGCCGAGAGTCTCGACCGCGCCTGTGAAGTAGCGGAACCACTCGCCCCAGCCGATCTTGGCGAAGATCGCAATCCATTCCGATTTTGGCCCGGCGGTGAACTTCTCGATACCGACCGCCAGAAAGAACAGTCCGACACCGATACGGAGAATCCAGTCAGTGATGGGGTTGCGCTGCGGTTCGGTGGCGAGTTGAGGTGACGAGGTGGCCATGCCATCATCCGCTCAGAGCTGAAGGATTTTACAGCTATCGATTACTATTGCAAGCGCAAATGGAAGCAATAGAACAGCTCGGCGTGGTGAGCACGCGATCGGGTATTTTGCTGGTAATCGATACAGGCTACCTTGGTCTGTGGTCGCATGATCGCCAGCCGTTAATGCCGGATGGAGTCCTTCCCAATGACGCGCTGAGGGCACAGGCAAACTCAGCCGTCGATATCCAGATCATTGGGTCCGACGCGGAGCGCGCAGGGCGACTCCTCAATATATCCTGGCACCCGCTTTACCTATACGATCAACCGGCAAAGCATCCAGACCTGGTTGCGAAGTTCAAAGCCGTTAAAACTACTCACAACCTGGACGCAGAAATGCGAATCTTGTCGGAGCGTATTCCCCACCGTCGGCGACTTGAGTTGGCCCTGATGCAAGGCGTCGGCGCGGGCGAGATGCAATTTGACGGCGTCTGGGCATCAGCGGTGAGTGGTGTGCCTAGGGGACAGGAACTTGCAGTCAAGGGAGAGCGACTGGCTTCGGATTCATGGGCACGGGTGTTTGTTGAGTGCCGACCTGGTTTGCAAATCGTGAGCAGTGAGTACGTGGGAATGGTAGGTGTGGATTATGCCCGGTTGCTCATAAGCGATCCCGATGTCTTAGGAGAATGGCGACACAACGAATCGCTTGATGGCCGCGCTGATTATGTCTTCTGGGGTAAGGATGCTGCCCACCTGGCCGCGATTTTTGCTGCTACTGAAATGAACGGCCAGTACGGCTGGCTGGATTTGCCAGAAGGAGAAGCGCAACGGAAAGCCCGGGTGTTGCGCGATTACCAGAAGACGTACGAACTGAAGGTGGGAGACGATTACCGTCCGCATTCGGACCACTGGCGCGTTATGACTCCGACGCGAATAAGTACAACCGAATCAGCCTCAGTAGACCTCGCCGGAGTTGAGATCTGCAACTTCATGACCACGTGGGGTGACGGTGTCTTTGATGTGCATCGTGATCTGGGAAGGTCGGGTGAACTGGTGAGGTTACGAATCGAATTTGAAGATATACCCTAGCGGATAACTCTCTGCGAATGCAGCGCTTCGATGTACCGCGTTGGGTCGTCCATTTTCATTTGATCAATGTTACCTCTGACTCTGTCGCCATCACCAGCTCACTCCCGACTCGGGTCTCGTATTGGATGATCGGCCCGCTGCGCCAGCCCTTCTCAATCGATCCAACGCCGTATTTGGTGCGAATTTTCTGGCCTGCGCGATAACGAAAAGCCTGCGCTGCGTCGGCTGATTCGAACGTCTGCAGCGGATACTTCCAGTGCAAATGGAATGGGCCGATGCCATGCACCTGTACGACCGCGGGCTCGGGTGCCTCGCCAAAGATCGTGCTCCCCCGGGGGAAGAAGGCGTATCCGCCCGGTCCAAGGCATTGCAGCCTGGCCCGATCGAATTCAGGCCCTGTGCCCAGGCACACCCTTCCGGTCAGGACGGTGATGTGCTCATCCACCGGATGCGTGTGCGGTGGGATAAAACTGCCGCGCAACTCGCGAATGCGCATCACGAATTCCTGGCCTTCTTTCTCCACGTCGCCGTGAATCACGGCAAAGTCCTCGTTTAGAGATGTGAACGGAACATATTTCGGGTCATCCGGGTTGCCGCCCCAGGCAGCAAACGTCCCGGTCACAAGAACGATGGTGAGGATGACAAGCAAGCTCTTTGATGGCTTCATCGAGTAGCCCCCGAGCGCACGAAATGTGAATTGCTCTTTTGTGAGCGCCAAGAGTAGCAGATTCGAGCGCATGTTTCAGGCAGTTTAGACGTGGGGCGCGTGGGCGATAGATATGGCGGTCGAGACTGCTAAGGACTAATAATCCAGCAGCATCGGCAGACGGTGCATGACGGAAAGATTGGCGTGCCGCTGGAACAAGGCGTAAGCAAATCGAGCGCCCTCCTCAATCGGAGCACCGTACTCGAAGTTCTGTCGCGTCCAGTGGTCCATTTCCGAATCCGTCACCTTCCATGTGCGATCATTCAGTTCCCGCAGTTGCTGCGCCAGGGCATAGCTTGATGCCATGGTGATTTTCTTGCCGCTGGGACTGTCCGCATCGAACACAATTGAAAACGGCACCGGCAACCAGAACTCAACATTGGAGAGCAATGCCGGATAACGTGTCTTTCCGCCCATGCTCAGTTGAATAGCGGCGTCATTTGTCCAGTCTTCCGGGATATGATCCGGACGATGCAACTCGGGGTGCTCTTCATAGGCAGCCCAGAGGAGCAGGCTCTGATAGCCGTCCCATGCCGGTTTGTCAGTAAAGTAAGGAGTATCCGCTTCCTCACTCCAGTCAAATGGTTCTGGAACAAGTTTGCTCAGCGCTTCGGCGAGGCCGGTGCGCCATTGAAGAATAATCGGGCGGAGTTGTTCGGGGTCGCGGACGGCGTCTTCAGGATCATGTTGGCGGACTACACTAAACGTTGCGCCTGTTTCACGTGCGACCCGGGCGGCGGCGAGTTCCCAATCGCCGGAGAAGTAGCGGGTGAATGAACCAACGTAAATATCGAGACCCAAAAGCCGTTCCCCCAAAACGACCGACATTTTAGAACATGAGAAAAGGTCGCGAGTGCTCGGTTCGCGCGTCGCTCAACACGACGGCAGAAGCAGCTCGAGGAGTCGATAACACTTTTTGTCACCTTTATTTCGCTTTTTTCTATTGACACTCAGGCGCAGACATTGCAAAGATGGACTAGGAATTCTGTCGTTAAACGCTGGGCGGTCTGCCCAGATAGTGCGGCATGAGGACGCCACGGACGTTGCTCCGAAATGGGTTCTCAAGCCGTGAATTTTCCAACTGTTTAAGGAGTCGTGCCTATCGCTTGCGCCGAGTCTCGTCATTCCAGAGCATTTGAATCCAATTCCGCGCTATCACCATATGAAACGCGAGGTCCCTCCGTCCTACTCCCGAGCTGATGAAAACGCTCGCTCGCTTGACGGACGGTCGGGTTGACGAGCGTTGGAGAAAAAGGAGCAGTCCAAACTGTCTCACCCGAGGGGTGCACCTCACGAGGTTGGGACGGATTGGGACGATGGCGGGGGTGGCAGGGGGGATCGCCGTAATCGCCGGAATCGCCGAAATCGCGCGTAATCGGGAAAGATCGGGCGCGATGCACAGTAGATGAGGCACTGGATGCTGGAGGTCGGCATGAACTCGGGAAAAGGTTTAGAATGCTTCCGCTTTGCGGAGTGACTTGAGGTAACGATGAAGAAAATCAGTGTGACCGTAAACGGAACCACGCACCAGAGTGAAGTTGAGCCTCGGCTGCTGCTGGTGCACTACCTGAGAGACGTGCTGGGATTCACCGGCACGCACGTGGGCTGCGAGACCTCGCTCTGTGGGGCGTGCACCGTAATGGTTGACGGACAGGCGGTGAAGTCATGCACCATGCTGGCCGCGCAGGCTGACGGCTCCAGTGTGACCACCGTGGAAGGACTGGCCGCCAGCGGACAACTGCATCCGGTGCAGCAGGCCTTCTGGGAGCATCACGGACTCCAGTGCGGATACTGCACCCCCGGCATGATCATGGCGACAGCGCAGATCCTGGCGCGCAACCCTGACCCGTCGGAAGAAGAGATTCGGCACGGCCTGGAAGGAAACCTCTGCCGCTGCACGGGCTACCAGCATATCGTCCAGGCAGTGCAGTGCGCGGCCAAGAAGATGAAGGGCAAGCAGGCGGTAGCGGCGAGATGACGGCATTTTTTGATGTCGTTTGGTTATTGTCGCTGCGCTGCGCTTTTTTTAAGGTCGCTCCGCTACGCTGCGCGATAGCCTACGGCAGTAAGGAATTGGGTTTTGGCAATGCTACCCAGCCCTTATCCCTCAGCTCGCTTGCGCTCGCCTCGGGAACGGACTGGGCTAACTTATGCCGCGCCTAACGGCGCTGGAGCATAGATCGTTGAAGGTATTTCGCGGCTTCCGTTAGCAAGGTATTTCACGAGCTTCCGTTCGCAAGACACAGAAACTGATTCAGGAAGCTAGAGGACGTAGAGGAACTCGGTGGATACGCGATCATACGACATTGCCACGGATTGGCTGAGATGAACGCCGCGGACCAGGAAACTTGAATTGCAGTTTAGGGACTGAATGCTGAGAGCTGACTGCTGAGTGCTTGTCAGCGGATCTACAAAGAACGCAACAGAAACACACGAGGGCATCATGGCAGAACGTTACATCGGCAAAAGCGTAAAACGCACCGAAGATCCCCGGATGATCCAGGGGCTGGCCCACTATGTTGACGACATCAAGCTGCCCGACACGCTGCATGCGGCGTTTCTGCGCTCCATTCACGCCCACGCGCGGATCAAGAGCATTGACACCAGAGAAGCCCAGAAGCTTCCCGGCGTAGTCGCCGTCTATACCGGCAAGGACATCGCTCAGAAGCTGGGCCCGGTGCCCTGCGGCGCCGCCATTCCGGACATGAAAGTCCCGGATCATCGTGTGCTCGCCACCGACAAAGTTTATTGGGTCGGGCACCCGGTAGCAGTCGTGGTCGCCACCAGCAAGTACATCGCGCGCGACGCGCTGGACCTGATCCAGGTGGATTATGACGAGCTGCCTGCCGTCGTGGACGAAGAGAAAGCCGCCGACTCGAAGAGCCCGATTATTCACGAAAAGCTCGGCACGAACATTGCCTACAAGCTCACGGCCGGCGAAGGCGACATTGAAGCCGCGCTGAAGTCAGCAGACAAGGTAATTAAACAGAAGATCCTGCATCGCCGGCTGGCGCCCATTCCCATGGAGCCGCGCGGCGTGCTGGCGCGCTACTATCCCGGCGAGCAGGAGCTCACGCTGTGGACCTCCACGCAGATCCCACATCTTGCCCGCACTCAGGTATCGCTCATGCTGGGCATGCCGGAAAACAAGCTGCGCCTGATCGCACCGGAAGTCGGCGGCGGATTCGGCTCCAAGCTCAACGTCTATGCCGAAGAGGCCGTTCTGGGCTACTGCTCCATGCAGCTGGGCAAGCCGGTGAAGTGGATTGAAGGCCGCCGCGAAAACATCCAGGGCACGATCCACGGCCGCGGCCAGACCGGCTACATCGAGATCGGCTGCAAGAAGGATGGAACCATCACCGGCTTTCGCTACAACGTGTTTGCCGACATGGGGTCCTACTTCCAGCTCTTAACGCCGGCCATCCCCACGCTCACTGGCCTGATGCTCTCTGGCTGCTACAAAATCCCGGCCATCCAGATGAACGTGACCGCCACGTTTACGAACAAGATGTCCACCGATGCGTATCGCGGCGCAGGACGTCCCGAAGCGACATACGTGATTGAGCGCGCCATGGACCTGGTGGCAGCTGAGCTGGGAATGGATCCGGTGGAACTGCGCCGCAAGAACTTCCCTGCTCCGTTTGATAACAACTCATTCAAGACCGCCACGGGCCTCTTTTATGACAGCGGCAA
>DATAEJ010000287.1:0-10850 GCA_036258095.1 Candidatus Angelobacter sp.
GTGCGCATGAATTCCACCATCGTCCAGAACGTCGTCACCTATGACACCATCGTGGATTTCGATAACCCTGAGCTCAAGCTCTTCCCCGGCATGACTGCCTACGTGAGTATCCCCGTTGCGACGGCGAACAACGCTGTAAAAGTCCCGAACGGCGCGCTGCGCTATAAACCCGATTTGCCCGCCGACGAGATTCGCGCGCTGTACCAGAAGTACGGCATTCCTGAGACTGCCGCGAGGGTCCAACAGGCGAAAGCTGAAGGAAACGGTAGCGCAACCGCCGCCTCGGCCGCAGATCGCGGAAGCAAAACCGGACGCCCAGGTACGTCGGCGCAAGCCGGCGGCGCGAGGCCCGAAGGCGGGCGTGGCGAAACTCAAGTGGTATGGAAGCAGCTGGCTGACAAGTCTCTGGAACCGGTACGCATCAGGACCGGCATCACCGACCATACGTTTACCGAAGCTGCGCAAATGCTGAATGGTGACCTCAAGCCGGGCGACGAGCTTGTGACCGGGCTGGCACAGGGGAAAGCAGCCTCCGGTTCGCCGCGGCCGGGTGGGCCGGGCGTTCCCAAAGGGCGCTAGCCACATGACTCCGGAAATCGCCAATCCTTTGGCCGCATCAGAGGAACAGCGCACTCGTACCGGACCGCCGGTCATCCAGACCCGCGACATCCACAAGACTTACCAGCTCGGTGAGACGCAGGTGCATGCACTGCGCGGCGTTACGCTGGAGATCGCGCAGGGCGAGTTTGTAGCCATCATGGGGGCGAGCGGTAGCGGGAAGTCCACGTTCATGAACATCCTAGGCTGCCTCGACAAACCCACTACCGGCCAGTACCTGCTCGAAGGCACCGACGTTGCACGGCTCGACAAGAAACAGCTGGCCGCGATTCGCAACCGGAAAATCGGCTTCGTGTTCCAGGGCTTCAACCTGCTGGCGCGCACCTCGGCGCTGGAAAACACAGAGCTGCCCACGCTCTACGCGCGCATCGGAAAAGAAGAACGCCGGCGCCGCGCGACCGAAGCATTGAAGATGGTCGGGCTTGGCGATCGGATGGACCACTTCCCTTCCCAGCTTTCCGGCGGGCAGCAGCAGCGGGTGGCGATTGCCCGCGCGCTGGTGAACCAGCCCTCGATCATCCTCGCCGACGAACCCACCGGCAATCTGGATAGCCGGACTTCGGTTGAGGTGATGGGAATCTTTCAGTCGCTCAACCGGCGCGGGCTGACCATCATTCTCGTCACCCACGAACACGACATCGCGCAGTTTACCAGGCGAAACATTGTTTTCCGTGACGGCAAAGTCCGGCGCGACGAACTTGTAGCTGAACCGATGAACGCGATAGAAGTGCTCAAGACTATGCCGAAGCTGGAAGAGGACGTCTGATGAATTTCCTCGCCAACATGGCTGCCGATCTCAGGCTTGCTCTGGCGGCGCTGGTACGCAACAAGATGCGCACCGCGCTCACCATGCTGTCGATCATCATTGGCGTGGGGGCGGTGATCGCGATGGTGGGCATCGGCCAGGGCGCCGATCAGGCAGTGCAGAAGCAAATCGCCAACCTGGGCTCGAACCTGCTGTTCGTGAGTTCCGGATCCATGAACCTGGGCGGCCTGCGGCTGGGATGGGGCGCGACCAAGACGCTGGTTCGCGGAGATGTGGCGGCGATCGTCAAGGAATGCCCGGGAGTGGTGGCTGCCGCCCCAGGAACCCAGACTACCGCGCAAGTCGTATTTGAAAACGATAACTGGGGCACTCGCATCGTAGGCACCACGCCGGAATATTTTGACGTCCGCGCGTGGCCGTTTCAGAGCGGCGCCAGCTTCACTGCGGACGATGTGACGAACGCCGGCAATGTGGCGGTGATCGGCGAGACCGTGCGCAAGAATCTCTTCTCCAGCACCGATGCGGTCGGCAAAACCATCAGGATCGGCAACCTGCCCTTTACAGTCTCGGGCGTGCTGGTGGCAAAAGGCCAGTCGCCGTCCATGAACGAAGACCAGGACGACATCATTATTGTTCCGCTCACAACAGTACAAAAGAAGATTACCGGACAGAACTGGCTGCGCTTCGTGATGATCTCGGCGAAATCGCGCGAGGCAAGCTTTGCCGCCCAGCCGCAGATTGAAGCGCTGCTGCGTGACCGCCATCGCATACGCGAAGGCCAGCCGGACGACTTCACTGTACGCAACCTCGCCGACCTGGCCGACGTGGCCTCCGAATCGAGCAAGGTCATGACCGCATTGCTCGGCTCGATTGCCGGGATCTCACTGTTTGTCGGCGGCATCATCATCATGAACGTGATGCTGATCTCGGTGGCTGAGCGCACGCGCGAGATCGGCCTGCGCATGGCGATTGGCGCCACGGAAAGTGACGTGGAGCGCCAGTTCCTGCTGGAAGCCGTTTCCATGAGCCTGATTGGTGGAATCATGGGAATTTTGTTCGGCCTCGGGTTGTCCTACGCCATCGCGGCCATGTTCGGCTGGCCGATTCTCATCTCCAACTCAGCCATCGCCGCTGCGACCCTGGTTTCGATGATGATCGGGATTTTCTTCGGCTATTACCCGGCACAAAAAGCGGCCCGGCTGAACCCGATCGACGCGCTGCGCTACGAGTGAACCAATGGATCTCGCCACCATCCTCCGTGAAGCCCTTATCGCCCTGAAGCGCAACCGCGTTCGCAGCGCGCTGACCATGCTTGGGATCATCATGGGCGTGGGCGCGTTCATCTGTGTGATCGCGGTCGGGGAAGCCGGTTCCAGCCGCGTGGAGCAACAGCTCAACAGCGTCGGCGATAACCTGATCTGGGTGGAAGCCGGCAGCCGCGCCAAGAGCGGCGTGCGCATTGGCAGCCGCGGCATTAAAACATTAACTGCAGGCGATTCGCAGGCGGTGCTGGAACAGATCCCCGGAGTAAAAAACGCGTCTCCGAATGTCGATGGACGAGTGCAGATCGTCTACGGCAACCTGAACTGGGGAACACAGTATCGCGGGGTGAGCCCGGAGTTCTTTGACATTCGGAAATGGTTCTTCCGCCTGGGCGGGTCCTTTACCCAGGAAGATATGGACCGCAACGCCGCGGTCTGCGTGCTGGGACAGACCGTCGCCACCAACCTGTTCGTGGATGAAGAGCCTCTGGGCAAAACGGTGAACGTAAAAGGCGTGCCGTTCAAGGTCATCGGCGTCTTGCAAGGTAGAGGCTTTTCCGCAACCGGGCAGGACCAGGATGATTTTGTGGTGATGCCGCTCACCACGGCTCAAAAGCGCATCACCGGCCAGGAGTGGCTGGATGACATTTTCTTTTCGGCTGTCTCGCGTCAGGGCATTCCGGAAACAACCAAACAAATTACCGCGCTGCTGCGGGAACGGCATCATCTCCGGGCCGGCGAGGACGATGATTTCAACATCCGCACGCCGGAAGAGCTGATCAGGACTCAGCTGGCGGCGGCGAACATCTTCACTCTGCTGCTGGGAAGCGCCGCGTCTTTCACGCTGCTGGTGGGCGGGATCGGGATCATGAACATCATGCTCATCTCCGTCACCGAGCGTACGCGCGAAATCGGGCTACGACTGGCGGTCGGTGCGACTGAAGCTGAAATTCAGGCCCAGTTCCTGAGCGAGGCGATTGCCATGAGCCTGGCCGGCGGACTGCTCGGTGTGCTCGCCGGAATTGCGGGCGCCTATGCTCTTCGCAACACGCTGAACTGGGAGATGAAGCTCTCGGGCGAAGTGATGCTGGTCGCGGCGGTGTTCTCGGCCGTGGTTGGGGTGTTCTTTGGTTATTATCCGGCGCGCAAGGCAGCCCAGCTTGATCCCATCGAGAGCCTGCGCTTCGAAAACTAGCGAGATGCGCGCGGCTTCTGCCTCATTTGTTCTTCTTCCCGAGGGCACCGGTGAAGACGCTCGGCAGACTTCAGCACCTGCGGGTTGGGACTTGCTGCCACAAAGCATCGGCACTGCTCACAATACGATGTGATGAGAGACGAGTGCTTCGACGATGGTGTGTGCTTGAAAGACACTTATGGCGCCGTCAAATTGAAATTGAGTTGAATTTTGAGGAGCTTGGGTTCAGTGTACGACGGAGTCACTACGGAACGGAAGCGCCTTAATGCGCCAGAGAAGCTGAATGTCCCATTTTGGGATGAAGAGAAAGCTCGGCTTTACTCTTAAAGAATCCTTAAGGATCCGCTCATTGCTCGCTGATCTGCATGGTCTGGTCGATACTCATGGATTGCGGCATGCCGGAGTTTGCCGGCCCGGAATAGCGGGCGGTGATGCGAAAGTTGCCATCGCTGGTCTCGGCTGAGTAGGAGTAAGGGCCGCGGTTATCGCGGGACATTGTCAGATCGCCATCGGCGCGAAGCTGATCGAGGCTTACATAAGAACCCTTCATGGCGGCATGGCTACGTTCAGCCTGCGCAATCGCCAGCAGGTCATTGCGGACCCCAATGAGATCCACCGTCGCGGTGGGATTGGGGCTGCCGCCCGAAACCACGGACTGCGTCTGCTTCATGTAGAACCAGGCTCCGACGACCAGCACAGCCAAAAGAGTTATGAATCCGAATGCGCGTCCCATCGCGGCTCCCTTTTCTAATCGCGAATCATAACTTTGCGCAGGCGCACCGGCTCTGAGAAAATCATGTGCTTGACTCACGAAAGTGCAATCCGCGTTGCAGTCGTTGGTGTTGGTTCGTTTGGACGAAACCACGCCCGCGTTTACCACGAGCTGTCCCAGCACGGCGCCGAACTGGTGGCCGTGGTGGACAGCAACCTGAGCACCGCCGAAGCGGTCGCTTCGCGCTTCAGCTGCAAGGCGTTCGGCACGGTGGAAGAGCTTTTTGGCCGTGTGGATGCCGTCTCCGTGGCCGTCCCCACGGTTCATCACCTGCAAACTGCCGCGGCACTAATGGCTGCGGGCATTGATGTACTGATCGAAAAGCCGGTGGCCTCAAGCCTTGAAGAGGCTGACGAACTGGCTGCGCTGGCCAAGGCTCATAACCGCATCGTTCAAGTGGGACACCTGGAACGCTTCAATCCGGCCGTCCGCGCCACCCTTCCGCTGTTGACACGGCCCATGTTCTTTGAATGTCACCGGCTGAGCGTGTTTACGCCGCGCTCGCTCGATGTGGACGTAGTTCTGGACCTGATGATCCATGACCTCGATATCATCCTGAGCTTTGCCAAGTCACCGTTGCGTGAGATTCGCGCGGTTGGGCTGCCGGTGCTCAGTGGCAAGGTGGATATAGCGAACGTCAGACTCGAGTTTGAATCCGGCTGCGTCGCCAACCTCACAGCCAGCCGTGTAAGCACGGAGCGGGTGCGCAAGCTGCGGTTCTTCCAGCCGCGGGAGTACGTTTCGCTCGACTACGGACGACAGGACGTTCTGCAATTTCGGATCGCGCAGGAAGAGAAGTACTCGCTGGACCAGCTTTTGGGAATGGTCGGCACACCGAGTGATTCGCCCATCCCTGGCGTCAGCATTCACAAGCCACCCGTCCACACGGAAGAGCCGCTGCGCGCCGAACTTAAATCGTTTCTTGAAGCTGTCAGGTCGCGAAGTACGGCGGTTGTTCCTCTCGAGGACGGCCGGCGGGCGCTCAAGGCTGCACTGGAAATCTTGCAGGCCATCCACGAACACGCCGAGCGCGCAGGTTTGTTGCCTGTAGGTTAATCCCCTGTAAACAACTGTTAAGTCAGAGGCTTACGTCCAGCGTAATCGGGGTTTCGCTGCAGAAGAGCTCACTTTTTTGGTACCACTCCGGTGCAAGTCCGCCTCATAAGCGGCGTTCTAATGAGAGAATACAGACAGACCTTTCACCAATGCGTCTAAACAGTTAGTTCGGCGGTGCATCATCCCCCTGCTCGAGACCCAGGAGACTGAAAAAATCACGCCATCTTCCTTAAGAGATGGACAGTTGCACCTGTTGCTGTCCGACATCTATGAGGAGGACGCCGTTGAGTCCTACCGCCGGCGTGAAGCCGTGTGGATCTCCGTGGCATTTCATGGGGCGATCCTTTTATTGCTGATTTTCTCTCCCAAGTGGATTCCGAAGTCGGTTTATATCGTCCCGGTACAGCAGAAGCAGGATTCAACTTTCCTTGAGCTGCCGCCTGACCAGTTGAAAGTAAAGCCGCCTAAAACCGACAAGATTTCTGACCAGAACCGCATAGCACAATCGAAGACGCCGGTACCCAGCAGAGAGGCGTTGCGCAAGCTGATTGACCCGCGCGCGCCAGGGCGCCCGGCCCCTGCCCCGGCTCCAGCGCCCGCGCCGCAGCAGGCCCAGGTTACGCCTGAACAACAGCCGGCTCCGCAGCAGGGAACAGCCCAGATGCCCGCTCAGCAACAACCGCAACCGCAGCAGACGGCAAAGCTTGAGTCGCCAGTGCCGCCTCCGCAAAAGAAGAATCCTTTCACCATCGCGTCGCCGGGTAGTTCAATCAGCAAGGCAATTGAGTCCGTGGCGAATTCGCACGGCACGAACAGCGTCAGTTTTGGCGGCGGTGAATACGGATCCGGCATCCAGGCCAAGGCAGACAAGCGCGGAGATTTGGAAATCCTGAGTGATACGCTGGGCGTGGACTTCGGTCCCTACATGCGGCGGCTCCGCCAAACTGTCCAGGAACACTGGGACCCGCTCATTCCGCAATCCGCCATGCCGCCGGAGATGAAAAAGGGCACGGTTGTGATTGAGTTCGCAATCCTGAAAGACGGCCGTGTGGCCAACCTGCACGTCGTGAAGAGCTCGGGTGACCCCGCGCTGGATCGCGCGGCTTATGGAGCAATCACCTACGCCATCCCCCTGCCCAACCTGCCACAACAGTTTGCCGGCGACTATCTGCTCCTTCGAGCACACTTCCTCTACAACCCGGACAAAAACGCGTTCGAATAAGCTCCCACCCAGAGGAGCACAGGTCTAAACCTCTTGGCTATAAATCTGGCTCTGATCGGTTACGCGGATTCGTCAGCACTGGGGCCGTAAATTGCCGGGACCTTGGCGCCCATCGGACGCAGATAAGTGGATATCTGTCCGCGGTGGTGTATCTGATCGAGCAGAAAGCCCCACGCCATGGCGTAACCAGCGTCTTTCATTACTTCCTTGCCATCCCAGATAAACGGCATTTGTTCTTCCCATCGGGACGCCGGGATGGCATGAAGCCGGCTCGTGATGTCCTCGTGCTGGCGGTCATATTCTGCCATGACCTCACCTACGCTGGCGGGCGCGGGAACGTCAGTCCACCCGAAGGCGCCTTTTTCCAGTCCGTCCACCATAGCCGCCTCCTCTCGGACGATGAGCCAGGCGATCTCTCGCGCCGTCCGGGATTTCGGGTCCGGCCGGTAGGTGGCGCCTTCCGGAATTCGTGAGATCACCTTGCGGGTGGCGGTCGCTTCCTTCTCCCATACCTTCATGAAAAATGCTTTCGCTTCCATGTGATACCTCTGTTGCAGCTGCGCAGTCATGATAGGGGAGCATGGAGGCGCCGCTCAAGCGCGATCAATCTCAATGGCTTAAATGGCGGCTATCGATGGCGAATCTAGAAACCATGCCGGAGGCACAGCGAAGGCTGGCCGCGCCCAATCGCTCACGCCGTTCCGGTAGCCACTTCTTCCATTTCAGTGATGGCCGGGTTCTCTTCCGCAGCCTGACGGTAGTGGTAGTAACAGAACGAGACCTCGCGCAGGTTCCCATCGGAGAACACGCCGACCACGCGGTGCGTGGGCTCCACACATACGGCGCAGGCGCAGGGGGCGGCAGCCAGGGACGGTAGCGTGTAGACGATCCGTTCAGCAGAACTGACTCTCATGATTCAACTCCGATGCAGAAAGTGTAGGGTTCGGGTTGCAACGAAGCTGTGAGATTTATCACCGGACTTGAGGGAGGCATAGGAAAGGCTCTGCATGTAGCCTGAACCGGAAGAAACAAAGCCGCGAGCCCTCGCCGATCAACAAGGCGGGAACAGCTTCCCTGTTGAGCGGCGACGACCCGCGGCTGGGGAATTACGCGGTGGGCTATCTGCCTTGGGCTACTTTCCTGGGCTACTTACCGACAATGCGCATGTTCGCCCAGTCGTATTCGAACTTGCGGCCGCAGTCCAGGCACACCACATAATGCCGCGAAGCGGTCTGTGTGGCCACGGGAGAGTCCCAGTCTGAGTTCACCGCACGCCGGATCGGAACCGGTGATGACGCCGCAAACGGCTGCGATGTTTTCTTGTGCGAACAGCGGATCGAAAGGAGCTGCAGGAGTCGATTGACCATGGGAACTTTTACTTCTTACGGATGACCGCGGTGAATAATCCCGGACGCCTCCGCAAGGGAAAGCGTCCGGCTGAATGCGATTTACGCGCTGGCTTGCGCCATCTTGGCTTCTTCAGTCTTGGCCGCGCCGTTCATCTTTTCCTGCTGGCCCGGCTTGCGGATGTCGATGGAACCCTTGAAGTAGGCTCCGTCCTCAATGCTGATGCGCTGGCACTGAACGTCGCCACTGAGCGAACCTTCATTCCGGATGTCCACCCGGTCGCTGGCAGTCAGGTTGCCTTTTACCTTGCCCAGAACCACGACTTCCTTCGCGTTCACGTTCGCGGTGACCTGCCCGTTGCGGCCAATGGTCACGCGGTTCCCCGGCAGGTTGATGGTGCCTTCCACGCGACCATCAATGTACAGCGACTCAGAGCCGGTGACTTCGCCCTTGATCACAAGCGACTTGCCGATCGTGGCCTGTTCCTGGCTGTTGACAATGGCTGAGCGAGGCGCGGCGACCGGCGTCGGCTCGCTGGTGGGCAGCGAAGAGGTGGTATTTACGGTATTGCTCGGTGTGCTCACGGCTGTTTTCTCCGGTTCCGGTGTGGTCGTGGTCGGTTTAGTGGGTGAACTCGCGGGCTTCCACATTGCGAATACTTCCTTTCACGTTTCGATAAGGGTGTGCAGCGCGCAGCCAGCTTGTTGCCGGGTGCTACTAAAATCTATTGGCGATTGAGAACTGCTGGTATGGTCCACTGGCACGTTCACTTCCAAACCGCTTTTCTCTGCGCCACGATGCAGAACTGCTGATTTGGCGCTGCTTTCGCGGGATGCACGCAACCCTCGCGGGACCGCATACACCTCACTTACAGAATGTAATTATTCCCGCGCTGCCGGGATTTCTTATATCGGGCAAGCGTCTTAGTTGCCAAACCTGATTAGCGCTAGGATGATGGTAAGTGGGTTAGAGCGAGAGCCAGCCGAAAGGACACCATGCATTGCAGCGACCGGACGATGTCCCCGTCTCAAGTTGGTAAATGCGTAACTTGGTAACCTGGTAATTTCGAAACGCAAGACTCATCTGTTTTCCAAAATTACCAAATTACCAACTTACTCAATTACCAAATTCCGTCATCCCGTGATCACCGAACAGGAAGTTCTCCACTACATCTCGAAGCAGCCGCGCCACATCGCCGGATACAAACAGATCCTGCATGACCTCGGCATCCGCGGCAAAGACCGCCGTCCCCTCGAACAGCTTCTCCGCGACATGACGCACCGCAAGAAACTCGTCGCCATCGGCAAAGGGCGCTGGTCGCTCCCGACCTCCGCGTCCTCGCAGGACCTGGTGGTCGGCCGGCTGCGCATGCATCGCGACGGCTACGGCTTCGTCACCCCTGACACCGATGCCCTCCCACCACGCGCCCGCGGCAAGCTCCTGGGGGACATCTTCATCCCTCCACCGGATATCGGCAGCGCCATGCATGGCGATCAGGTGCTGGTCGAACTCGGGCGCATTCGTCCCGACGGCAAAGGTGAAGGCCGCATCCTCCGCGTCACAGAACGCCAACAGGAAACCGTGGTTGGTATCTTCCACTACGGCGACCGCTACAACTTCGTAAAGCCGATCGACGAAAAAGTGGCGATGGACATCGTCATCCCGCATGGCTTGGAGTACCCCCAGCACGGCGACGAAGAAGAATTTCAGGCAACAGAAGAAGACCGCGATCTCAAGGGTTCGTTAGATAAGCGTGGAGCGCAGGCACTCCTGCCTGCGCAAAAGCCTCGGACTAAAGAGAAACATAAAGTTGGGAAGGATCAGCCGCTCCACCCGCGCCAACAGTCTCCTCACCGCGTTCTTGGCGAAGAAGCCCGCCGCAAGACCTGGGACGACCTTGATAATGTCATCGTCGAGGTCGAAATCACGCAATGGCCTTCCGCCAGCCAGAGCCCCCGCGGACGCGTGGTGGAAATCCTAGGCTATGAAGACGATTTCGGCGTCGACGTGGAGATTATCATCCGCAAGCACCATATCCGGCACGTCTTCCCCCCTGACGTGCTCGAAGAAGCTCAGGAGATCAGCCCGGTCATCCCAAGATCGGAAATCGCCCACCGCCTCGATTGCCGCCAGCTGCCCATCGTCACCATAGACGGCGAGACCGCCCGCGACTTCGACGACGCCGTGCTGGTCCAGCGGCTCGCCAACGGCAATTACCAGCTTCACGTCCACATTGCCGACGTGGCTCAGTACGTGGAAGACGGCTCCGCGCTCGACGAAGAAGCCCGCCACCGCGGCACCTCCGTTTACTTCCCTGACCGCGCGGTGCCCATGCTGCCGCTCGAACTCTCCACTGATATCTGCAGCCTGCGCCCGGAACTCGAGCGCCTCGTCCTCTCCTGCATCATGGAGATTGATCCTCAGGGCGAGATCCACAACTACGAGCTGGCAGAAGGCGTCATCCGCTCCGCCGCGCGCATGACTTACACCGACGTAAACGCCATCGTTGAAGGCGACCAGGTCCTGCGCCGGCATTATGCCTCGATGGCCGGCAACTTTGACCTGATGCTCGAACTGGCAAAGATCCTCAACCGCCGGCGCGTGAAACGCGG
>DATAEJ010000288.1:0-40933 GCA_036258095.1 Candidatus Angelobacter sp.
GTAAGCTTTGCGGCCATCGTGGTCTTCGGGCAGGTATTCGGTAATTGGGAGGCCTTCCGGGGTGACAAACAAGAGGCAGTGGCAATACTTGTAGATTTGCATGTCATCACAGGCGCAGATCCAGGTGCGGTGCTTGATTTCGTCCTGTTTATCCGGATAAAAGCGGCAGGGGCAGAGCGGTTTGCCGAGGGTCTGGCGATGGTGCGCCAGCCCAAGAACCACCGCTTCAGTCACGCTCTTGTCAGGATGGGTAGAGGTGCCGGACTTCTCGCAGTACTTTTCCACGAAGTTTCGCATTTTCTCGATCTGATCAGGATCTACGTCAGGCATGGGTTGGCTCTTTGGGTCTTGGAATGTCCTGAACAGACTACAGGTGGCCTCTGGGTACAAGCAAGCGGATGAATGTCCGCGACGAGCGGCGGGATGTGTCGTAAAACGTAAGGTGCTCGTAGATGGCGAGCGGAGCTAGAACACTGAGAAAAATAGTGGGCGGCAACTCCCAACTGTGCGTCGAGAGAAGCCGCCCGGAGTGAATGATCGTTCTGCCAGGAGCCCGACCGGGAGAGGAGCCTCCCTCCCAGGAAAAGCCCTCGCCAGTAAAAGTCGGTCAAGCGCAGCCAAGTACTGCTAGTTATGAAAGCGTATGAAATAAAGAAAGAACCTTGGGCGAGCTGCGTGCCCCAGCGCAGTAGCGGTCTTGCTCAGGTTTTCCGGCAGGCCGCGATTGCTCGCGGCCCACCGAAAGGTTGAATGAAGTTGACGACCTTAGAACGCGGTCGGAGCGATGTCATCCGGAGCCTCGAAGGTGACGCCAGTCGGGCTCGGGATCGGCGTGGGCAGCGGACGCAGGAACGGCGCGCCACCGTTGTCGATTTCCCAACGCACGAGCATGGCGTTGTCTTCGTGAACCGTATTGTGGCAGTGCTCCATGAACATGCCGCCCCAGTCACGGAACTGCATGGTCAAGGTCACGCTTCCACCCGGACGCAGGCGATACACGTCCTTGCGGCCCTTTTCCCACGCCGGCACGTTAGAAGCGCTGCCGTTGCGGGCCAGGATCTGGCCTTCTTCGAAGTGGATGTGGATCGGGTGATCCCAGCCACCGCCGCCGTTCACCAGTGTCCAGACTTCGCGAGTACCGAAGCTCGGAGCAGCGGAGATGCGGCCGAAGTCGGCATTCAGCATCGCGCCCTTGTCGGTTGCAACACCCCACGGACCAGGCTGGTCGTTGGAGCCCAGAATGAATGAGGTAACCGGATCGTTCTCAGGCTGCGAAGCGCCGGAGCCGAACACGAAGGTGCGCTGGCGGGCAATTGGAACCGCCGACAGATCCGGGTTCGGGATCATCGTGGCCGGAACCTGGCTCACGTCAGGAGTAGCCGGGTCGCGGACAACGCGGAATTCCAGGAACTTGCCCACGCAGGGATCAGGCGACTTGCCGGCCAGAGCGTCAGAAACCGTGCGATCTTTTGCAGGCTTGCGGCCGTTCTGGTGTTCGCAGAGGTTTACGAACCACAGCTTGCTGCCGATGGTGTAGCGCGAGAAGTCAATCACCCAGTCATAACGCTCAGCGATACCCTGCTCATCAGACTGAGTCTGCACTACCGGTGAAGGCAGCAGGTTACCGTCGTTGGCGATCTGGATGATTGGCTGCGCGGTGCCGGTTGCGTCAACCAGGGCGTACTTGAAGAAGCGGGAGACCGCCGCGTTCAGAATGCGGAAGCGATACTTGCGGCGCTCCACTTCGAAGTACGGTTTGTAAGTCAGGTTCACGGTCATTACGTCACCGAGGAACCCGTCGAAGTTGAAGATGTCCATGATGAGCTGGCCGTTGGCATCGAATGCCTTGTCAGCAAACATCAGGTTCACGTCATAGTCCAGGTTGCCCCAGCCTTTGCCGTTGGAAGAGCCGGAGGGCAGACGCAGGTTTACGCCGTCATTCACGGTCTCATCGCCACGATCGAGCGAGCTGTAGATGTTGAACATCGCAGCGTTGCCCTTGTACACGTTCTGGCTTGTGAAGCTGAACATGTGATCGTGGAACCAGTGGGTAGACATGGTTTCACGCCAGTCGCCAGGGACCTTGTTGATTCCGCCGTTGTCGGCAGGGCTGCCGGCGCGAGGATCAGTCGCGGCGGTATTGATGGTGAAGTGTCCGGCGAGCACGATGGGCCAGTGATAATCATAGAACTGGCCAGGATAGAAGTAGGCACCCGTGAAGCCGTCATTTTCGGCGCCATGGTGGCCGTTGTGCTCGTGGGTGGAAATGGTGTGACGGCCGAAGCCGTTGTTTGCGGTGATGTCGGCGGGCAGCTGGTTGTGGTGGCGGAACAGGATCGGCTCACCATAACGGCCCTGGACGAGCTTCGGAGGAATGGTTCCGTTGAAGGTCCACACCGCGTTCGGATCCTGCGTGGGCAGCTGCGGATGGAACTTCAGCGGCAGCGACTGGGTTGGGTCAATGCCGGAGTTCTGGTTGCTGGCGACGCCCGGATTGTAGACGGTGTTCGCCTGCGCCTGTGCCTGTGACATTTCTACTGACACCTGGGGCAGGAACTGATTGAAGCGCTGGTGCGCCCAGATGTCTCCTGGCGGACGGCCTTCGATCGGTCCGGTAAGACCTGTCTGACCATTCACAAGGGCCGGATCCAGAGGCTGCTGGGTCTGGTTGGCCGAAGCCTGGGGAACCGGGGTGAAATCGCCACCCAACGGGTTGTTGCCACGCGGGATCAGATCAAAACGCGGCATCGGTGTGGAGAAAGCCTGCACACCGAACAGCGGGCTGGGCGGCATGCCGGTGGGGATATCGGTCACGCCTTCGGGGGATGCAACGGATGTGCTGATCTGGCCTTGCGAGCTGGCAACGAAGGGGTTCAACCCTCCGATGGGAGCCAGAGCACCTGCGGTTGTAAAGAGACCCCATTTCACGAGGTCGCGACGCGAGACCTTGCCTTGGGAGTAGGCTTTCAGGATTTCAAGGCGGTTCTTTCTCGCATTTTCCGCATCCCGCAAACGCGCTTTAGACGCGTCTTTGGGAAGAAAGAAATAACTCATAAGCTGCTCTCCTGGTATTGCGTATGCCTAGAGAGTTTTCGAGCGTGGCAGTGCTAACTCTCTAAACGATTCCGCGAGAGGCTTGCTTTTGCGGTTAAGCCCGGAAGGGCCATAAGGAAGGAGGCCGTCTTGCAGTGGGTCCCTCTTACGGTTATAAGCCGATGCCGAAGATAGTCCAGTGCTGCATCGATGGCAACAAACATTAAAAACTTTAATGTAAAGAAGCGTGAGCTAATTATCTGAAAACAATAAGACTTACTGCGAACGTCGTATGCGCCACCAGGGCGGAGACAATAGATAAATAAGCAAGTCTTTAATCTTCAGTCATATGGTCTGAGGAAGCTAATCCTGCACCTGACAGCACGCGCGTTTGGATCCTCCACCAACGAACTCTCTCAGTAATTCCGTGCGACGTGACATGAAAAAGGCGTAAACGATGAAGCTTTCTAATAATCGGATGAGATTCCGTCCCTGGTGCCATGAAGTCGATAACTCAACCGGTGATCCGATTATGAGTTTCACCAGCCCCGAACACGATCTCTTGTTCATTCGGTAAGAGGAAGCTGCAATAGCTTCTATAGCGATTTTTTCGCTTGACTCCGAAAGTGTATACAGTCTATATACACTAGACAGAGAATGTTCCTCACCATTAACACGGACGACGCGCGGGCGATTTACCAGCAGGTTGCTGATGGCATCAAGGAGCTGATTGCCCGCGGTGAACTGGGGGAAGGAACAGCGTTGCCACCGGTGCGTCAGCTGGCGGCCGACCTGGGAGTGAACCTGAACACGATCGCTATTGCGTATCGCGAACTGCAAAAGGAAGGGCTGATTACGGTGAGGCACGGGTCGGGTTCAGTGGTGGCGTCGCGCACCAGCAATGAGCGGCAGCAAAGCGAGCTGTTGCGGCCACTGAGGACAGCGCTCACGGAGCTGGTGCTGGCGGGACTTTCAGCGCGAAAGATCCAGGAGATTGTTGCCCACGAGCTGCAAACGGTGACGAAAGGAAGTGCGAAGTAATGCCGATGAACAAGCTCATCCTCTTTTATTACGTGGTGCTCTGGGGAGGATCGCGTTTACGCGGATCGGTTCGCCGCTGGAAGCAGCCAGTGGTGCGGGGCACGGATTGGTTTTTCAATGTCCGCGTACAGCCTGGTTTTTATGAAGGCGAAGGCAAGAGCCTGCTTCGGCGATACCGCTTGCGGATGCTGGCGACCGCGGCGGTTGAAGCTCCGATCGCCGTAGCCCTGATCGCGACCGGGCATATTCCCTATCTCGGCTGGCTGATTCTGGCGTCGGCCATCGCGGTGCACGTGAACCACCTCTTCAATGTGGAGGCGGCGGAACGTAAGGCGCGCGGGTTTGCAACTCCAGGCGAAGACCAGCCAGTCTCGGCCATGCTGGTGCCGCTGGAGACGCGCCGCCTACGCGACTATACGAACCGGACGGTCGAGCGGCTGATTGTGTTCGGATCGATTTTTTCGGTGGCGTGGCTGGTCCGGTTTTATCTGGATTCTCCGTCTGGCCATAACTTCGGCATGGTTTTTGGGATGCCGATTTTCCTGCTCTATTACCAGCTCGGCTTTCTGCTGATGAAAAATGCGGTGGTGCAATGGTCTGCGCCAATTCCAAAAATGCAGGCAGAGGAGCACCTGAAGGCGCGTGAAGAGCGGCGCAAGTTGTATCTCCACGTAGCCGATGCCAGCAGGATCATGGTTACGGCCGGGCTGGTGCTGTGGCCATTCGTGGTGGGTGCACCGGAGGCACGGCGGGAACTATTCTTCAAAGCGCACTTCGTTGTTCTGATGGCCATGGCGGTGATCTTCGGTATCTGGCATGAGATGGGAAGAAACTCCGTGCTGAAAGCGGCGTTGCGCGCGAATCCGGTGCGCATGCCGGACCTTCTCAACGCTCAACCCGCGGGCTGGCCAGTATGCTATCAGCCTGCAACGCCGACGCTGCTCGTGCGGGCGGCGCGCGGCTATTCACTGAACCTGGCAAACCGCTTCACGCTGCTGGGCGCCGGCTATCTGGCCGGTTTTCTTGCCCTGATCATGCTCTTGCGGATGAGCCAGTAGAAAAACTCGGCCAACAAAAGTCGGAAGAGGAGAACTCGATGAAAACGAGATGGGAGAGCTGCGTCTTTATTCTGCTCATGTTGCTGCCCGGGATATGGCTTCTGATGTCGACGCTGCGGCCGGCTGATCCCTCCAGGAAGGCAGGCGCGCGCCAGACAGTTGAGCAGGTTCATATCACACAGGCGCAGGTGGAAAGGGCGAGGGAGAGAACGAACGCCCAATGAAGGCGAGCTCTGCTTCGCGTGACATAAGTCATAGTTCACGGCTGAGCCGTCTTCTTATCCTTTAATTTCGGACAAGCAGATCATGGCCCAGGAAATTTTGGAACCACCAAGCACGACCATTGAAGAGGGCACAACCAGCCCTGCCGTAAAGCCGGCACGGAAGAAACTGGTTCGGCGCACGGACAAAAACCGCTCACAGCAGGTCCGCCGCGGCGTTCAGATTTTTTTTGTTCTGCTGAACGTGTGGATCGGCGTGCAGTTTTATTTGTGGGTCCGATGGGCAGAAAGCGGCGGGCAGGCCAGTGCGGTCACACGTCCTGCAGGAGTTGAAGGCTGGCTGCCTATTGAAGGGCTGATGCAGTTCAAGTACGTGCTGCTGACCGGGCATCTTCCCCGGCTGCATCCCGCGGCGTTCTTCCTGTTCACGGCGTTCGCGCTCAGTTCCCTGCTCTTCCGCAAATCGTTCTGCAGTTGGATATGCCCGGTGGGAACGGCCTCAGAGTATCTGTGGAAGCTGGGACGCCGGGTGCTGCGCCGGACATTTCACCTGCCGCGCTGGCTGGACCTGCCACTGCGCGCGCTGAAATACATTCTTCTCAGTTTCTTTGGCTATGCGGTGGCAATGATGTCGGCGAGCGCGATCTCGCAGTTCGTGGGCAGCCCGTACGGGCTGGTGGTGGACGTGAGAATGCTGAACTTCTTCCGCTTCGCCGGGAGCACAACCTTATATGTGCTCGGCGCCCTCGTCCTGCTTTCGATGGTGGTGCAGAACTTCTGGTGCCGGTATCTGTGTCCTTACGGTGCATTCATGGGACTGATTGGGCTGTTCAGCCCCACGCGCATTCAGCGCAACGAAAGCGCGTGCATTGATTGCGCCAAGTGCGCCAAGGCATGTCCTTCGGCGCTTCCCGTAGACCAATTGTTCCAGGTCCGCTCGGCCGAGTGCATGGCCTGTATGGAGTGCGTGGCTGTCTGCCCCGCAAAAGATGCGCTGGCCTTTCAACTCGCGATTCCTTCAAAGAGACGGCCTGCGATAGCGGGATGGCAGGTTGCAGCAGGGATTGCGGTGATCTTCTTTGGGCTGGTGGGATACGCCAAAATCACAGACCACTGGCAGACCCGCTTACCTAATGCGGTGTTCCTTAAGCTGGTACCTGCGGCGAACGAGCAGAGTCATCCGATGATGGAAGAGGAGAGCCGCTGATGGATCGTAAGCGAGCAGGAGCATGTGCCACCCGGCCCGAGATCGATGATACGTTTCGTGATCGATAGATGTGTTTTCAGATGTTCGGCAAGAGATCAAAATATTCGTCATCTTCGTTCTTGCCACCTTCTCCCTTGCCGAGCTCTTTCTCTGACCGGATGAATTCGATTCTTTCGATCCACTTGACCATCTTGTAACCCAGTTGGTTCTCTACGCGCAGCCTGAGCGGCGCGCCATACAGCGCCGGCAGCCGCTGGCCGTTCATACGACAGGCCAGCAGGCATTCTGCCTTCAGTACATTTTCGACGCTCTGGGTATCGTAGTAGTGGCCGCCATACAGCGCTTCCCCAAAGGAAAAGAAGGCCACTACATGGGCTTCAGGCTTTGGCCGCACCAAGGGGATCAGCGTCCGCATACGGATGCCACTCCAACTCGCGATGCCACTCCAGCCCTGGATGCAATGGTGCATGGTGATGTCCTCCACCAGACCCAGCCGTTCGAGATCAGCCAGTGAAAGCTCAACCGGATTTTCCACCAGTCCTCCCACTGTCAATCTGAAATCACGGAAACCGCTCTCAGCCAGACGTTTCCAGTCTTCGCGTACCGGCATTTTTCCATTGGGCCAGAAGTAGGGCGAGATATCCTGCTCAGAATATTTCTGGTGCGGGACCAGGCGGTTCAGAGTGAGCAACTGCATTGGATACGCCACAGATTTGAGCGCATGCTGCAACGCGCGTGGATAATGCCAAGACAAGTAGTGCGCGACAATCCACGAAACAACAACTATGCCGATGCCGACGAATCCCAGTTCCATGCCGAGAGGGCCCAGATCATCTGTCCCCCTAACGATGTGGTTCATATTCCGTGCAAAGCCAGTCATTACCACCAGCGTGACATGCACCACCAGGAAGAGAACAAAACTCAACATGGTGAGGAAATGAATGGACCGTGCAGATTGGCGTCCGCCAAAGATCCGGGCGTACCAGGGAAACCGGTTTACCACCGCGGGCGACATAGCGATGCCGGTGAGGATTGCCAAAAGTCCAAAAACAAAGACTACGGTGAAATAGGCAATCTGCTGCAATGCGTTGTAGCCGTAATAGCCGTTTGGCTCCGGCGGGAGGCGAAAGGTTGCGTAATGCACAAACGTATTCCACGCCTGCGAGACGACCAGTGGTGATGTCGGCACGATGCGGCGCCACTGCTCAGTTGTGAACAGCATCACGCCGAAGACTATGCCGGTCAAAATAAACCCGTGCACATTGATGAAGTGCCAGACACGCGCAATCCCAATGGTATGGCGATAACCCGGTGTGCCAACCAAGGGCGAGATGTAACGGGCATCATCTTTGGCTGTCCAAATCCGGTCGCGAGGGACATTGAGCGGAGTGAAGCGGATCCATTCGCTCCCCGGCGTGCAGCCATCATTGAAGTACAGGCGAGGGTGGTCCACGAGGATGGACAGGCCGCTGCGAATCAGCAGCATGACAAAGAAAAAATTCAGGAAGTGGCAATAGCGGACCCAGAGGGGAAATCCGTGTGGCCCTGAGAAGTTATTCGGAGTCACCTGCGGTACGCGCGGGATATGAGGCAGACCGATCAGAGCAAACTGAATCCATGCCGCTGCAAAGGCGCAGAAAATCGCCACCGCAATTCCGATGAGAATGGCAGGGCGAACCCAGATCCGAAAACGGCGATCATCCGGGTAGTGAACGGCTCTATGCGCAGCGTCGAAGTGAATCATAGAGAGATGCTGTTTGTGAGCAGGTTTTTGTCGCGAAGCTATGTCCGGGGCACTGGTCCCCCTCTTACGACAGTGGCACGGGAGCCCGAAAGACGGAAACGTCAAGACGCGACATTGCGCATTTCATTGGCGGCAAAGCTTTTGGAGTGGAACCCGTCAAGCAATTGGGGGACACCATTTCCTCGCTTCACAAAACCAGCAACTCAACTTTTTTGCATCTTCCTATACCCGGTTTCTCTCGAATGTTCACGAGGGTAGCTTCAGACAAGAGCGGCGTCACCCGCCTAACGTGTGACGAGTGAAAACTTTTATTGTGGTTTACCGCAAGATCGAAGCAGCTACTTCGTTCTTCACGCGAAGCCCAGGGCCCCAAAACAATTCTGAGATCGTGAGTTTGTGTGATGAAGTGTTTTTTGATCCCTGCTGTAAAGGTTTGCAAGACGAAGACCATTCTCCGTGCAGTACCCTTCCTGGCAATCGCGCTTCTCATTGCCTGCGCAGGCAGAGAGACTCCGGCGTCCAATACTTTGGATGTCGCAATCACCGGGCAGACAATTACGAAGGCGCGCACAGCCGGCAACCAGATCGTGTTGCTGGAGGAGCGACTTACCTCCATCTTTGAGGATGGTCCACAGCGTACGCTGGCGGTCGTACAGAGCGACGGGCACGTCATGCACCCTTACGCGGCGCCGACGGGGTGGTCCGTGGTTGACTTCGCGGTGCATCCCTCGGGCGACATTTCGGCAGTGCTCACCACGGCAAGGGAGGTGCGCATCGTGCGGCTCGATCAGAATGGATCGATTCGAAGCGACCAGCCCTTTGCTGACCCGGCCGCGGTAACCGATCCATACTTCGATTATGCCGGGGGCATCAAGGACGACAGCGCTCTTCAGCCTGCGCTGATGCACGACGCTGCGCGGCTGGTTCCGATGGGAGAAAGCCTCGGTGTGGTATTGCGCACCGGGCGTAACGCGATCGTTGCGTATCGGCTTGACCCTGACGTAAGCGGCGCATACCAGCGTTCCTGGCGCACGCTTGTTGAGCCGGGCAGTTCGATTTTGCTCGAGGGCATCACAAGCGGCAGCTTCGACGTGTTCGGGCAGCTCCAGAACCATGTGATGGTCTTTGCGGACGTGGATGCGTCCGGTACGCTCGCGGTGGGTGTTGTCAATTCGCCAAACCGCAACTTCACGTTCCGCGCGCACACAGATTTTTTCGGCGAGCCAATTGCGGCGTCGATGGGTGTCCTGCTCACGCGTGTGGCAGGCGCGGACGGCCAGCGGCTGGGAAGCACGGCGGTCGACACGCAACAGTTAGCGGAGCTGCATACCGTGCGGGCAACACCGCACGGCTTCGTGCTGGCGGGCCGTGTCCTGACAGAGGTACGACCCGACGGAACGGGGTGGAATGCGTTTGCGGCGCAGATCGGGAGCGATGGCACTGCCGGCCCGTACAGCGTGATCGATGTGGACCGCGGTGACGTGTTGTTTGATGTCGCAGCGTTGCCCAGCGGGCGATATCTGGCACTGGGTACCACCGGCTATGTACAGAACCCAACTGGCGCGAGCATCTCCGAAGCTGCGCAGCCAATGCTCGTGCTGCTAAACGCTGACGGCACACTGGCGCAGAACATTGGTTTCAGCGGAGGCGCCCGCCATAACCAGCTGACCACTATCGTGTCTCTGAATGGCCGCTGGCTGCTTGGCGGAATGATGAATGGTCCGGGAACACATTCCGGCGACAATCAACGTGAGCTCATTGTGGCTGACGGGTTCCTGCGGGAACAAGACAACTTACCAGCGGAGTGAGGTTGAGAAACTGGTTAGGCCGAAGGCAGGTCAAGACCGGTTCAAAGCACAGAGGAGGCAGAGGAACGCAAGGAAAAACAGAAGTCATTGCCACAGACGAGCACAGATGAACACAGAGGGAAATCTGAAGCTCTTCACCACTGCGACAAAGAAGCACTCCTCACTCAGCCCCAAAAGCGTCTTCGGAAGTTGGGCAATGGAGAAATTGTGCAATGTAATCGGTCTGGATTGGCCGATTGGCCAGGAGCAGCACTGGTCTATTTCGCTCTTGCTTCTATGAGCGAAAGGATGGTAGTGTCGGGAGATTTCCCCAGGGGAATTGCCGCTGTGAGCGGCGGAGGTCTTTGACAATCTACAGGGCGCCCAATCACACACAATCAACCCTCAATATTCAGCCGGATTGGGGTGAACTTTTACGGGAAAAATGGGGGGTGACAGGCCTGTCACAGGCCTGTCGAATTGAGGTTTGCCCTTTGTCTTCAACAAAACGACCTACCCCCGGGGTGGGGGGCGCCCAATCCCCGGAATATGCGATCAACCAAATCGATTTGGTTCGGAGTTGGGACAGATTGGGACGACCTTGGGATCGCTTGGGACGTCCCAGTGAGACGACCTTGGGACAGATTGGGACGAGGTTGGGACGAATTGGGACGAAAGGGGGGAGGGCCACCCCAGATGGGGAAAGGCAAAAACCATGTCGCCGCAGATGAGCGCAGATACATGCTGATCAAAGGCGAGGGAGGAGACGTTAAGCGGTCTTCTCTTCCGACAAACCGAGGCGCTCGATCATGTGCCTGCGGATAAGGTATTTCTGCACCTTGCCGGTGACGGTGAGGGGGAAGTCGTCGACAAAGCAGATGTAGCGCGGGACCTTGTAGTGGGCAATCTGGCCGCAGCAGAAGGTGCGCACTTCCTCTTCTGTGAGCTGGACGCCGGAGCGCAGCTTGATCCAGGCGCAGAGCTCTTCACCGTATTTCTGGTCGGGAACGCCGACGACCTGCGCGGCTTCAATCGCCGGGTGGGTGAAGAGAAACTCTTCCACTTCGCGGGGGTAAATATTTTCGCCGCCGCGGATCACCATGTCCTTAATGCGGCCGACGATGTTGCAGTAGCCTTCGTCGTCGAGGGTGGCGAGGTCGCCGGTGTGCATCCAGCCGGCAGGATCGATGGCCTGTGCGGTCTGGTCGGGATCGTCCCAGTAACCGAGCATGACGGAGTAGCCGCGGGTGAGGAGTTCACCGGCGGTGCCGCGCGGGACGATGCGGTCTTCGGTGTCCACGATCTTGACTTCAAGGTGCGGCTGGATTCGGCCGACGGTGGAGACGCGGCGCTCAATGGGATCGTTGGTGGCGCTCTGGAAGCTGACCGGGCTGGTTTCGGTCATGCCGTATGCGATGGTGATCTCGCGGATGTGCATGCAGTCCATGACGCGGCGCATGACCTCAATGGGACACGGCGAGCCGGCCATGATACCTGCGCGCAGTGAGGTGAGATTGAACCGCTTGAATTCGGGGTGCTCCATTTCTGCGATGAACATGGTGGGTACGCCGTGCAGAGCGGTACAGCGCTCGGCCTCGACGGCTTCCAGCACGGCAAGCGGCTCAAATCCGGCGCTCGGAAAAACCATGGTTGCGCCCGCGGTGATGCAGGCAAGGCTGGACATGACCATGCCAAAACAGTGATAGAGCGGTACGGGAATGCAAAGACGGTCTGCCTCTCGCAACCCCATGGCCTGCGCAACGAAGAACGCATTGTTGAGGATGTTGTGATGCGTGAGGGTTGCGCCCTTGGGCAAGCCGGTGGTGCCGCTGGTGAACTGGATGTTGATGGGGTCATCAAACTGGAGTTGATTGCCGAGTTCGCGCAGGCGCTGGTGTTCATCGGGGCCGCCGAGCGATGGAAGATCGGAAAAGCGCAGCATGCCGGGCTGGTGATCGTCGCCGAGATGGATGACGGTGCGCAGGTCAGGAAGCCGGGCAGCGTGGAGCTTTCCCGCCTCCGGCGTGCTGCTTGCAGTCGAGTTGGTTGCGTTTGGGCTGCTGAGTTCGGGCGTCAGGGTGCGAAGCATCGCAAGATAGTCGCTCGACTTGAAAGATTGTGCGGTGATGAGCGCCTTGCATCCGGACTTGCGCAAAGCATGTTCGAGTTCGGCAGTCCGGTAAGCAGGATTGATGTTGACCAGGATCAATCCGGCTTTTGCGGTGGCATATTGTGTGACGATCCACTCGGCGCAGTTTGGGGCCCATATGCCGATGCGGTCGCCGGGCGCGAGGCCCAAGGCGAGCAAGGCCGCTGCGATTCGGTCAGTACGATCGCGGAGTTGAGAGTAGGTCCAGCGGATGTTCTGGTGACGAACCACCAGCGCTTCCCTATCTGGCCACTGCGCAACAGCGTCATCAAAACGCTGAGCAATGGTTTGACCAAGGAGTGGAAGGTGAGAGGAGCCGCAGACGTAACTGGGAGCAGGCATAAATGCGAAACGCCGGAAAGCTTATCTGCTCCACCGAAAAGGGGCAAGGGCTAGCGCTGGGTGGCAAGCACGCGCAGCTTTTCCGCCGTCCTTATGTTTGGGTCGATCTTGAGGGCAGTGCTGGCGGTAGCGGCGGCCTTCTGCGTGTCGCCCACGGCTGCGTGGGCTTCCGCAACTGAACCCAGGGCGGCAGGATTGGCCAGCGCCTTCTGGCTCACGCTGTTGAGGGTGCTCTTGAGTTCTGACTTGGCTTGAGCGTCAGAAGGATTGGACTGCACGACGGCAGAAAGCTTTCTGACCCTGTCGACGGTGGCGATCTTCTGTTGGAGGTCCTGAGCCGCGGGCAGATGGGGATCAGTGCTCAGCGCCTGATCGAGGTTGAACTTGGCTGCGGGCTCGTTGCCCAAAGCATATTCGGCAGTGGCGATGCGAAGGAGGTTTTCCGGCGCATGGTAAGGACGGCTTTCAGCTTGTTTGAGCTGTTCCTGCAACTGCTGGCGCTTCGCCTGATTCGTGGGATCCTGCTGCAGGTCATGGACGGTCTTTTCGATTTTGCCGGGCTCGATCGTCTTCACGCCAGGGTAGCCGACCATGGCGATAGGAAAGATGAGGCAGCCGGCAACCGCGGCAGGGTTCCGGCCCTTTTTCACCTGATATATAAGGAGGCCGATCACCACAAAGAACAGAACCACTCCCATGCACAGGAGAATGATTTCGTATCCGAAGAGTCCGTCAAACAGAGTCATGGAGCCGGCACCTCGTGTTGTTGGTCTGGTTCATACAGACGCAATGTTGCAAACGCCTATGGAAAGGCGTTCAATGAAGCAAACGCGCAAGGGAGGATTTTCCCTGTGAATCGAAGAGATTTCCTGAAGAGCGCAACCGCTCTGGGCGGCGCTGCCCTGCTGGCACCGGAAACATTCCGCTCTTTCGCTTACGCGGCTGACACCACAGCACACGTGGCTTTTGTTAAGACCACGGACCGCGCAGCCGGGATCGTGAAAGCGATTGACCTTCTGGAGATGAAGCGCTTCGGCGGCAAAGACCTGTTCATCAAGCCGAACTTCAACAGCGCCGATCCGACTCCGGGTTCAACGCACGAAGACACGCTTGCAGCGATTGTGAAGAAGCTGAAGGTGATGGGCGCGGGCCCGCTTACGATTGGCGATCGCAGCGGCATGGGCAATACGCGCGAGGTGATGGAGAAGAAGCAGGCGTTTACTCTCGGGAAAGAACTCGGCCCGAAGGTGATTGTGTTTGACGATTTGAAAGACGATGACTGGGAGCATATCGCGCAGCCGCAGACCCACTGGCAAAAAGGGTTTGCGTTGCCACGACCCGTGCGCAACGCCGGCGGCATTGTGCAGACGTGCTGCCTCAAGACGCATCGCTATGGCGGGCACTTCACGCTGTCACTGAAGAACTCCGTCGGTCTGGCTGCCAAGTTTGTGCCCGGCAATTCGTATAACTACATGCGCGAACTTCATTCTTCGCCCGACCAGCGACGCATGATTGCGGAGATCAACGCCGCGTATAAGCCCGACCTGATCGTGCTGGACGGGATCCAGGCGTTCGTGACCGGCGGACCTGATTCGGGCAAGATGGTGGACTCACACGTGATCCTTGCCGGGACGGATCGCATTGCCATCGATGCAGTAGGGGTCGCTCTGTTGCGCCATTTCGGCACCACAGAAGAAGTCAGCAAGGGCGCAATCTTCGAACAGGAACAGATTGCGCGGGCCGTGCAGCTCGGTATCGGCGTGAGCAGCCCAAAGCAGATTGCGCTGGTCACCGGCGACAAGGAGTCCGCGGAGTACGCCAAACAGATTCGCGCGATCCTGGATGGCGCGCCCGGCGCGAAAGCAGTCGCATAGACAGGCATCGATGTTTACTTCACAGCCGATTGGATTCGTCCGTAGTCCTTATAAAGACACAGCAAGCGTTCCCAGAGGCCTGGGGGCAAAACATGATGCGGTTGGAGTGCTGATGATCAGGCCTGAGTTTGAGCCGGGGCTCACGGACATTGAGGGCTTCTCACATCTGATAGTCATCTGGGAATTCGATCGTTCGCAAGGCTACGAACTGCTTGGCACACCGCCTGCGGACAATCGGCCACATGGAGTTTTCGCCACGCGGTCCCCTTACCGCCCGAACCCCATCGGACTGACCATTGTCGAGTTGATTCGGCGCGAAGGTTCAGACCTCCACGTGCGCGGGGTCGACATGCTGGACGGAACGCCGCTGCTCGATATAAAGCCGTTGCTCTCAACCATCCCGCCGGAGGCGCTGCGCCGTGGCTGGTTGGCCGATGCGGAGGCGAGATCGAAGTGAGTCCAGGGACTGCACGCAGCCTGGCTCATGTCGGCGGCCAGCGTACAGATGAGATCGAAGTGAGCACTGTGGCAGGCCTGCACGCGTGTTTCAACTCTTTTATGTGAGAAGAAAAAGGCGGGCCTGAGCGGCCCGCCTGTGTTCTGGTCGCTTCGGTTAGAAGCGCACGTGGAATGAAAGTTGGAGTTTGCGCGGACCGATGCCGTTGACGTCGTCCGCGGCGGGATCGCCCAAACCGTTGAAGATCGGATTCGTGATATCCGGGCTGATTTTGCCGTTGCGAAGGTCATTCAGATGCAGCACATTCCCGTTGGAGCCAACGAACGTACCGTTCGGCCGCATGCAGGTTGTGCAGTTGAAGAAATCCGCATTCGGGATGTTGAAGTTCCCGGTGGGATCGGCGTGGGTTGAGAGCAACATGGTCTCAAGCACATCATTGCTGTTGAATGACGACCAGTTGGTGTGGTTGAACACGTTGAATGCGTCAAACCGCAGTTCTATCTTGATGTTCTCGTACTTCGGGACCGAGATGCTCTTGTGCAGCGATGCATCAAAGCGCAGGAATCCGTTTCCGCGCGCTGCGTTGCGCTCAACATTACCGTTCGCCAGTTGGAAGTCCACCAGCTCGCCGGTGATGGCATCGCGCGGACCCGCACCGCTTGCTCCGGAAGGAGCGAGGAACGTGTTCGCGGCAATGGCGTTGCAGATGGAAGCCGTACCGCCGTTGGCGAGGCAGATGCTCGCCGCGTTGGGACCAAAAGCAGGCGCGAACTGATCAAATGTGCCGATCCCGAGCATGGAGATGGTGCCGTCAGGCAGAACGTTCGGACGCTGCTGCGTTTCACTGCCTGCACCGAAGAAGCGGCTGCCGTTGCCGAAGGACGAACTGCCGGTCGACAGCGGATAGGGTCTGCCGGACTGGATCTGACCGAGCCAGCTGAGGCCCAGGTTGTTGGCGATGGCACCGAGGAACTTGTTGGTGACCATCTTTCCTGAATCGAGCACCACGCCCATGTTCACGGCGTGGCGGATGTCATTGTAAGCCGGGCCGAGTTCTGGCCGGATGTTCACCAAGTCGCCAGGTTCAGAGATTCCAAAGAAATCTTCTGATGAGGCTATGGCGTGTGACCAGGTGTAACTGGCGTTGAACTGGATGTGGTTGGAGAACGTCTTTTGCGTGCTCAGCAAGAGGCCGTTGTAGTGTGACGTGCGCGAGTTCTCGTTGGTACGGATCGCGCCAAAGCGTGCATTGGGCCGCGGGCCATAGAAGAAGAAACCAGCATGGGCCGGATCGGCAAGGATGGGACCGGCGTTGGTATCACGCTCGCCAAAGAGGCCGAAACCAAATTGACCGATGTACTGGATCTCAGCCTTCAGCGTCCTGGTGAGCTGCTGCTCGATGCCGAGGTTCACCATGCGAATCTCGGGATTTCTCAGGTGGTCGGAAATCGGACGAATACGGCCGAAATTAGCAGGATTGGTGGAAGGAGCAAACGGGGCCAGCGCAGCTGCGCTAGGGGCGTTCGGGAAAGCCGCGAGAACGGCATTTGCCTGCGCGGCGGTGACTCCGGGCGGCAAGTTGTTGGGATCGATGGTTACGGTGAACAGCGTGGTGCCGTCAAAGTTCAGAGAATCAAGCACTACGTTGTTGAACGCGAGCTGCGTGGTCTCGGCAAATCCGCCGTGAACCAGCGTCTTGTCAAACGGCTGATAAGTGAAACCAATTCGCGGCTGGAAATTGTTCTTGTCGGAAGAGCAAGCTGAAATCAGGCCATTACCCATCAGGCAGGTGCCGTTGGGGCCTTTGATCTTTCCACCTTTGAATGCGCCCGCTTCATAGTCCCAACGCACGCCGTAATTTAGGGTCAGCTTGTTCGTGAGCTTGAAGGTGTCCTGGGCATAGAAGCCATAAATGTTGTCTTTGGAGGTGACTTCACCAGGACCAAAAGCGATGGTGAAGCTTGACGCGCCATTATCGGCGGCGTTGGCCAGATACTGGCCGAAGTGGAATTGTGGGAACAGAGAGAACCACGGGTAGTAACTGATGTTGAACCCGTATTTCATGGTGTGCTTGCCATGGGTCCAGGTCAGATTATCAATGAACTGATACCGCTTCTGAAGACCGCCCTGCGGGCAGCAGAAGTCGGCTCCGGTCTGGGTTCCATCGGGGTGAATAATGCCCGGTGCACTCGTATTGTCGGCTGTGGTGCTGACAAAGCGGAAGAACACGAAGCGCGCTTCATTCACCAGAGTTGGGGTGATGGTTGAGACCCAGCCCGTATTGAGGCTCGCGTTGTTGATGGTGGAGCTGGTGAGATCATCCGGAGATACGTTCAAGCCGGTCTGAACGATCACGTTGCTGGAGCGGAAGCGGTCAACCGCATACCGCGCGGTGATGGTGTTGTTCTGCGAAAGCTTGTAGTCCACCTTGCCCGAATAAAGCAGGTTGTTGTTGGGCGACTGTACGGTTACCGAACCGCCGAAGGGTGTCAAAGTAAGTGGAACGCCCTGCCGGCTGTTCTCGAATGCACCAAACCAGAAGAGCTTGTTCTTGATGAAGGGACCACCCACGGTGAATCCACCTTCTTTGCGATGGAATGGAGCACGTGGACATCCATCAAGCGAGTCTGGAGTCGGGCAACGAGAATCGCCGATAATCCCCAGGTTGTAGAACGGATCTGAGGCGGAAAGATTCCGGCCCCGGAAATACATATGGCCTTCACCATGTACGCCATTCGTGCCGGACTTGGTGACCACGTTCATGACCAGTCCGCTGGCCTGGCCATATTCGGCGTTGTAATTGTTGGTGATGACCTGGAATTCCTGGACTTCATCAACTGCTGCGCCGAGGCCGTCGCGACCGGATACCAGCTGGTCAGTGATGTTGGCGCCATCAACGTTGTAAAGATTGCCGCGATTATTGATCGACCCGGGAGCAATCAGGTCAGTAGTTAGTCCGCTCGTATCCGCCTTTACGCCGGGAGCAGTCAGCGCAAGCTGGGCATAGTCGTTGGCCGTGCCACCGGCGCCACCGAGCGTCGGGAGGCGCTCCATATCCAGATTGGTGATGGAACTGGAAACATCAGTTTTTGTGGTCTCAATAAGAGGTGCAGTGGTTGTAACTTCCACAGACTCCGCCGCGCCGGCGATTCCGAGTTTCACCCCGAGATCGCGCTGTTCACCCAGGACCAGCGTGATGTCTTTTAGCGTGCCGGGGCTGAAGCCTTTCGCCTCGACGCGAATTGTGTACTTACCGGGAGGCAGGTTCGGGATTGTGTAATTTCCGCTTCCGGTGGTGGTAACGGTGCGGCCCAGTCCGGTGTCCTGGTTGGTTGCGGTTACTTTTGCTCCGGGTACCACGGCGCCCTGAGGATCAGTTACCTGTCCCACGATTGTGGCCGTCGAGGCGCTTTGTGCGAACGCAGGAATTGAAATGACGCCGCACAGAAGCCCGAGAATACATAGCACTGCTATACGCTTCATAGGGGAGGAGTCTCCTTAAATCTGCCCACCGTGAAGCCCGGCGTCCTGCGGGCACCCCATTTCTGTTACCGGGCCCATCGGCTCATAAGGCGGCAGGATTTTACCTCTCTTTACTCTGCTTTACACATCAAAAACTCACTTCGCATTTATGAATGTGACGGACTGCTCGGTTTCACCAGCGAAGCGCAAGGGTCTGATCAGACGAAGTTACCGAAGGGATGCGTACAGCCCAGATCATTTGGCCGCGAGGACAGTTGCTTGAAGCGCGATGATAGACATCGCGATTCATACCTGTTTCTTCCGTGTTTCAACCCCTTTTGTGCTGCAGTTTTTCTTACTGCACAAATCGGTGTTGATCGAAAGTTCATGGACCAGTGATACCAACGGCTAAGGCAAAGGACTGAACTTGTGGCCCGGGGGTTACGTTGACAATGGTTCTACCGTTGATATATTCGCGAACGGAAAGGACGCAACAGATGACCAACATCTACGACGCGATCAAGGAAAAAGAGAACCAGATCGCCATCTTCCAGGCACAGATTTCGGGCCTTCAGGCTGAGATCGAGGCACTGCGCGTGGCTGCGCGGATCCTGGAAGGCGGAGCTCCCGGAGGCGATGCCGCCCGTCCGGTAGCGGTACAGAGCGCTCCTGTCACCACGGCTTCCACCAATGGCGACAAGAGCAAGAGAGTTTGGCCGTAAATCGCAGCGAAATTCTTGTTCCGGCGCAAGCGTTTCTCCTTTTCCCCTGTAACGCCCAGGCATTCGGAGCAACAAGGCTGCAAGAGCAAGCCGATTCGAATGGGCCCGAGCTGTTAAAGAAAAGAAAGTGCACTTCCGGGGTATTGCAAGGCTGTTCAGGTTTTCGCGGCGCGTGAAACATGCATTGCGTCGCACCATTGAGGAGAAAAAGTTTTGCAGGACGGCGTAACCATGGCGACCCAACCAACAGAATCAAAACCCAGAGTACGGGCAGGCGGCGATGAACTGGCGGTCATCGCGCAGCGCGCCCAGGCATTCACCAACGCTTCCGGCACCGCCATCGCGCTGAGCGAAGGCAACGCCGACGAGATTATCTGCCGGGCACGCAGCGGCGCCGCAGCCCCTGAAGTGGGCACGGCCCTGCGCGTGGAAGGCAGCTTCACCGGACTGTGCATTCAATCCGGCAAGGAATTGCGCTGCGACGACGCCGAGACAGACACACGCGTGGACACGGCGGCAATTCGCGCGCTGGGCATCAAGTCCATGGTCGTGACCCCGATCAAGGAAGACAACAAGGTGATCGGCGTGATTGCGTGCTTCGCTCCCACGGCGCACGCTTTCACGATCACACACGTTGCCGTGCTCAAGACCATGTCAGACCAGATCAGCGTGCTGCTTCAAAAGGAGCGCCGCATGCGCGAAGAAGGCATTGAACCAGCGCCCCTCGCGGCGCCGCCTTCGCCAGCGCCGCGGCAGGCACCTGGCCCGGTCATCATCAAGCCGGCACCCGCTCCTGCAGCAAACACCAGCGGTCCGGCCGTGGCCGCGGCTCCTGCACGAACGCCGGTAGCGGTGGTTAACCGGGTTGAACCGGTCAAGCCCGCTCCTCTGGCCGCCGAAGTCGCTGCTCCGATCAATGTTTCGCGTAGCGACAAGCCTGAAGTCCGCGCCAGCTTCGGCACATTTGAATCAGTGGCGGGGGACGAGAAGAAGGGCGGCAATTCGAGCAAACTGATCGCGATCGTCGCGGTCGTTGTTGTGGCTGTTGCGGTCACGTTCTACTTCGTAAAAGGTCACAAGTCTGCATCAGCCTCGTCAACAACTCCATCGCAGCCAACGCAGGAGGTCGCGAGTGCACAGCCCCCAGCGACTGCGGGAGTTGTTAACCCGTCATCCACTGCGAACAGCAACTCACCGGTTTCGACAAGCTCAAGCACCGTGAGCATCGCCAAGCCAGCGGTGGTGCATGAATCGAAGCCGGTAGAAAAGCCGGCCGCTAAGGCGCAAGAGAGAGAGAGAGCCCCGGAACCGGTCCAGCAGAAGAGTGAACCGATGACGGTTTCGCTCAACGGCGGTCCTTCGAAGTTGCATGCCGCAAACACACAAAACACTGACGTGGCGCCGATGATGACCATAAGCTCTGGAAATTCAGGCGCGCTTACAAGCCTCGCCCGTCCGGTTGCGGTTTCGACTCCGGGCATTGCCCAGTCAGAACTGGAACCTCTGAAAGTGCTCAAAACCGTCTCACCGATCTACCCTGAGATCGCGAAGATCCGTCGTCTTTCCGGATCAGTGATTGTGGAAGTAAAGGTCAACAAAGAAGGAAAGGTAGTGAGCGTGCGCTATGTCAGCGGCCAGGCTGTATTTACTGATGCGGCTGCGGACGCGGTGCGGCAATGGAAATTCAAGCCTGCCACGCTGAACGGACAAGCGATTGAGCAGACCACCCAGATCAAAGTGGACTTCCGTCCCTCCTAAGACGGCACCCCGAAATGGTGAAGGCGCACCGTTTGGTGCGCCTTCAATCTTTTGGGATTAATGCCGTTCGGGTGTTAAGAATTTTCGGGGCTAAAAAAAAGTAGTCACCGATTCGACCACAACTCTGCCACGCATTGCATGCAAGTCCTGCCCCATCAGGGAGACACGCGCGGACGGATCGATGACAATCCCCTTATCAAGAACGCGGTCCAGAATCTCCACCGCGTTAACATCCTCGAGATTGCTCGTCTTCATCACGATCACGACTCCATTCTGAGTGCTGCCTCAGGCGGACAGCAATTACCCCATGCGAATTAAGATGCCCTGATCGTTTGAGATGATGGTCGCACTGGAAAAAGAAAGCGCTTGCGCCTAAGTTTCTGTTGCGCTCACGGCAGGCATCCCGGCGCGAGCTCTCGACTTGAATCTCGTCGTGCCCCATAGAAAGAAACGATAAAGAAGAAGGACGGCAAGAACGCTGCCGTAGGCGAGTGGACGCCGCAAATCAGCCTTGACCAGCCAAATAAAGTGAACAACTCCTGCGAGCGCACTGAAGTAAATAAGGCGATGGAGTTGCTGCCACCGTTTTCCGCCCAGCCGGCGAATCCATCCGGTGGTGGATGTGATTGCGAGAGGAAGCATCAGGAGCCACCCCGTCATGCCGGCGGTGATGAACTTGCGTTTGGCGATGTCGTGCAGCATGGCATGGACGTCAAAGAATTTGTCGAGCCACACATACGTGGTCAGGTGCAAACAGCCGTAGAAAAATGCAAAGAGGCCCAGCATGCGGCGAAAGCGAACCAGCCATGGCATGGCCAGAAGCTTGCGCAGAGGAGTAACTGCAAGCGTGGTCAGGAGAAATACGAGTGTCCACTTGCCGGTAGAGCGCGTGATCACGTCAACCGGGTTGGCGCCGAGATCCTGCTGGAAGGCCTTCCACACCAGCAAAGCAAGTGGCGCCAGGCACAACAGGAACACCGGAGCTTTCAATCCGCGTACTGCTTTGTCGGGGACCTTAATCATCAGAAATTCTTCCGCAGGTCCATTCCCGAATAGAGACTTGCAACCTGATCGCCATAGCCGTTGAACATGAGCGTGGGATGCTTGGCTGCGAACAAACTATCGCCAATGCGGCGCTCAGTGGCCTGGCTCCAGCGCGGATGGTCCACGGTGGGATTCACGTTGGAATAAAACCCGTATTCGCTTGACGCCATGATGTTCCACGTAGTGGGAGGCATCTTGTCAGTGAAGCTGACCTTCACGATCGCTTTGATTCCCTTGAATCCATATTTCCACGGCACTACCAGGCGCAGGGGTGCTCCATCCACATTGGGCAGCACTTCGTCGTAGAGTCCCACGGCGAGGATCGTGAGCGGGTGCATGGCTTCATCCATGCGCAGGCCTTCTACGTACGGCCACTGAAGCACGTCAGCTTTCTGGTTGGGCATCTGGTCAGGAGCAAGGATGGTCTGGAAAGCAACAAACTTCGCGCTCGGCAGCGGGTCCGCCTTCTTGATCAGCGCGGAAAGCGGAAAGCCGACCCACGGAATCACCATGGACCAGCCTTCAACACAACGATGCCGATAGACTCGCTCTTCGAGCGCCGCGAGCTTGAGCACGCTGTCGATATCGAGCGTTGTGGGCTTCTTCACCATGCCGTCGATCGCCACAGTCCAGGGACGCGTCTTGAAGTTCGCAGACAGACCGGCGGGACGGTACTTATCTGTGCTGAATTCGTAATAGTTGTTGTAGTTGGTAATGTCCTTGAACGACGTCGGTTTCTCAGTGGTGCTGTACTGGCTCTTCACGATTCCGGTGAGCTTCTGACCACCATTGCCCGATGCTTCCACCGATCCGTGCTCAGGCGAATCTGTATTGCGCAAGTAGAGCCCGCCGGCAATGGCGGCTCCTGTGGCCAGAGCGCCGGTAATGAACTTACGCCGGTTCAGGTAATTGGACTTCGAGGTAATCTCCGATGAAGGAACATCGCTGGATTTCTTGATCAACATGGCTCGCTTCCCTGCTCCGCAAATCGCGGGTGGCTGAATAATTCCATCATAAATAGATGTCCTGCCCGCGGCAGAGACACATTTCTCTCTACACGAGAGGACGAGGACGTCTACATCCTAATTACGGGATTGGCAGGCATTCGGATTCAAAGTGCCAATGAGCCTTCTAAAAGCCACCTAATAAATGAGTTAAGCACGCTGATACCGGTTTCGGGACTGTTGATGGATTGCCCGGCGACTTCTCTCTTGCTGGTTGAACGCAGCTCTTTTTGGCTGTGTAGCACAGGCGCCTCGCCTGCGGCGCAAGAATGACAATCTGCCGCCGCAAATTACTGCACGTCGAAAAGGACGGCGGTTCGTATTGAGAAAATCTAAACGGAAGCAGAAGATCAAGGATTAGTGGCTCAGTGGAGAGTAACGGGCACAGGCGAGGGCGCCTGTGCTACACAGCCGCAAACCACGCGGGATTTCCACATTCCTTCAGCGACTGCTGCTACTATCTACCGGTTCTCAAGCAGAACCAAAACCTCAACCCGGGCTCCAAAAAGTGTCAACTATGTGCCCGGTATAAAGTGTCAACTTTGTCCCCGGTCACACACAGCGTGTTATCCGATTGATACATTTGGGAGAGAGCTTCTCTAATATTCTTGACAAAGGCGAATATATGGCGTAATATCAGAGCGGCTAATCCTGGTGAAACAGACGGGAGCGCAGTAGCCGGGATCTTTGACAAATTAGCTGCTAGCTCCTGGCTGCTAGCTTGGATCCGGCCTTTGGCCCTGAGCCGTTGGCCCCTGGCTTACCTGAGGAAGTATTGGCGGAGTGGTAACCCTGTGCGCGATGGTGAGGCGGTTGAGACCCTTGGGTGACGCAAGGAAAATGTTGGGTCACGCAATGGAATCTCGGCGTGACCCAGAGAAAATCTCGGCGTGACCCAAGGGTCGAAATCGGCTAAGTGCTTTGTTTGCTGCAAAAGTGCAGAAAAATAGGGGGCACCCCCTCTAAGGTTTACTGGATTGCAAACTTTTTGGAAGCTTCTGGACGCGTGAGTTGTTGGGAAACCCAACTTTTTACCCCCTAGGATTCACGCCACGGCGTTTCTGCTGGACGGCAGGTTCAGTATGGGGCGGCGGGTGGCAGGCTGCCAGCGAAGCCGACGAAAACTGGTTCGGGCGAGAGGCGCACCCCCCATTTATCGAAGACTTTGGCCTGAATTTCATCCTTCACGGCGATGATGTCACGCGCCGTGGCACCGCCGCGATTGACGATGGCGAGGGAATGTTTACGCGAAATCGCCACCGAACCGTGCTGGTAGCCCTTGTGAAACCCGGATTGTTCCACCAGCCATGCGGCGGAGAGCTTCACCAGTCCACCCTCTCCGTTATAACGCGGCATGGTCTTGCCGGGCACGAGCTGTTGAGCAAGTAGCTCAATGCGTTGCGCGTCGGCTTCAGTGACAAGCGGGTTCTTAAAAAACGACCCGGCGCTGCGTGAGTCTTCATCACCCGGCGTGATCAGCATGGCTTTGCCGGCCCTGATCTGGCGGACAGCGTCGCGAACCTGAGAGAGTGAAGGCCGTGTGGTGGCCGAGGCGAAAAAATTCTTCACATCGGCGTAGTCGAGTGTGGGCGCGCCGCCTTTCTTCAGACGGAACCCGACTTCCACTACAACGTACTTCGCTGCTGCGCTGGTGTTGAAAATACTGCGACGGTATTGAAATCCGCAATCGCTGTTGCTGAGCTCCATGACGCGTCCGCTCGAGAGTTCAAGGACGCGAACCCTGTGGATGGTTCGCGAAACTTCCTGTCCATAGGCTCCCACGTTCTGCACCGGAGTGCCGCCGACAGTGCCGGGAATCCCGCTGAGGCATTCCAGACCGGCACAGCGTTGCTCTACGGTTTGGGCTACGAAGCTGTCCCAACTTTCACCAGCGGCGGCATAGAAGAGCATGAAATCATTTTCGTAACCGAACTCAATGCCACGCAGGGAGATGTGCACGACAACGCCGGGCCAGCCTGCGTCGGAGACAAGAAGATTGCTGCCGCCGCCGAGCACGAACAAAGGCAGGCGCTTACCGGCCGCAAAGTCGACAGCTTCGCGCAGGTCACTCTCGCTTGCCGCAACCATGAAATAGCGCGCGGGCCCGCCCACCTGAAGGGTGGTATAGGGAGCAAGCAGGATGTTTTCCTGAATCTTCAAGGCTGAAGTCAAAGGTAAACCACTTACTCACTTCCAGGGAATGGGTTTTTCCTTGGTAAAATGAGAACAAGAACCTTGGGAGGGAGAACCAAAGAATGTATCCGGAAATGATGATCGCGCCCATGCGGGAAGAGCTTACTTCGGCAGGAATCCAGGAAGCGCGGACGGCCGCGGACGTTGAAAACGCGGTGAAACAGAAGGGCACACTCATGATCGTGGTCAACTCGGTATGCGGCTGCGCCGCAGGCAGAATGCGCCCGGGTGTACGGGCAGCGTTGCGCGGCAACGCCCGCCCTGACCGGATCATTACGGTATTTGCGGGGCAGGACCGCGACGCGACCGAAAAAGCGCGCGGCTACTTCGCGGGCTTCCCGCCGTCATCACCCTCGATCGGCCTGCTTCGCGATGGCCAGCTGGTGTACATGATGCAGCGCAGTGATATTGAGAGCAGCACGCCGGAAGCCATCGCCACGAACCTGGCGCGCGCTTTTGAAAAGTATTGCTCAAACGTGAGCGCGAACTAGAGACGCCTACAGAGTTGAATTGTGGAAAGGAGCCGACCCGGCTCCTTTCTTCATTTTTGGGAGATGGCGCCATTCGGCGCTGCTGCGTGCGCTTCGGATGACTCTACCGCGCCACGGCGAGTAAATTCCTTAACCATCTCCGCGATCATCAGGCGCCACACAACTACAAGACTGCTTCCCACCACAACCAGCGCAACACACAATCCCACCCACATTCCCACAGCTCCGAGCTTCAGCGGAAAACACAGCAGCGCGCCCAGCGGTAACCCGAAGATCCAATAACCGAACAGATTGGCGAGCATGGGAGTACGTGTATTGCCTGCTCCGCGAAGCGCTCCGGTGGCAACAACCTGAAGGCCGTCGAAGAGCTGAAAGACGGCAGCGACGATGAGCAGGGTTGCGCCGGCATGGATAACGTCGGCTTGTGGTGAGTAGACGCGCGCGATGCCGTGGTTGAACAAAGCCAGACACAAACCAGACAGGGACATGAAGCAGGCGCCGAAGAGCAGCGCTGTCCAGCCGGCGCGAGCTGCAGCGTGAGCGTCTCTTGCGCCGACCGCGTGGCCTACGCGAACCGCGGCAGCCGAGCCGATTCCGAGAGGCACCATATAGGTGAAGCTCGCGACGTTGAGCGCAATCTGATGGCCTGCGAGCGGCACAGGGCCGAGTTCGCCGATGAGAAACGTAGCGCAGGTAAATCCGCCGATCTCGAACAGCAGCTGGCAAGCCGCAGGAAACCCCAGGCGCAGGAGCACGCGGATACGTTCGAGATCAAGCTTGCGACTTGCATGCCACAAGCCGCTGTTTCGCTTGCGATCGTAATAGACAGCAGCTACGCCGAGCACTACAGCCATGTAAACGCGAGAGACACAAGTTGACCAGCCGCTGCCAGCAACGCCAAAGCGCGGAAAACCGAGATGCCCGTAAACGAGCGCCCAATTCCCCGCCAGGTTCACCAGGTTCGCGGAGATGAGCGCGAACACCACCGGCTTCACAATGCCCATGGACTGGAGATATCGGCGCAACACGAAATAGAGTGCGAGGGGCAAGGTGCTCCACACCAGCGCCTTCAGAAACGGTCCCGTTTGCGCAACCAGTCGGGGATCAAGTCCGAAGCGGGGGAAGAGCGGCAAACAGGCGAGGACGGAGACCATCAGTAAAGGAGCAAGGATGAAGGCCACGTAGAGCGCATTCCACAACATGCGATGGCAGTCTTCGAGCCTCCCTGCTCCATAAGCTTGGGCGACCATGGTGTCGAGGCCGAGGAAGATGCCGCTGCCGAAAATGCCAATGGTGTAAAACAGCGTGCTACCGAGGCTGACGGCGCCAATGGCGATGGCACTCTCGGGGAGACGGCCAACCATGACCGTGTCAACGAATGCCATGGAAAGCCAGCCTAGTTCGGTAAGCGCAAGAGGCATGGCAAGCCGAAGCATAGGCCGGAATTCCTGACGAATCTCGCACAGAGGCAGCATCCATCCGATTAGAACACAAGCGTTCGGGGCACACTTATCGTTGACAAAGCTGGAGAGAGTCCGCTAAAGTTAGGCTCGCAATGGCCAGTCTGACGCATCGCCGGCATCATCACCATCACCGGGCGAAGGTGTCGGCAGCGGCCTGCGCAATATAAGTAATAGCGCATTCATAGGAAAAGAGCCCGCCGACCAGCAAGAGTCGGCGGGTTTTGCTTTTACAGGGGAGATGGAGGGGGGCGACATGGAAATCGATTTCGACAAAATGGACGGGCTGGCGCCGGCGATCGTTCAGGAGGACTCCACCGGCGAGGTCCTCATGGTCGGCTTCATGAATCCGGAAGCTTACGCGCACACAGCCGAAAGCGGATATGTGACCTTCTATTCGCGGACACGCCAGAAGCTCTGGATGAAGGGCGAGACATCCGGTAACCGGCTCCGAGTGATCTCTGCAATGACTGACTGCGATCGCGACACGCTGCTTTACCGGGTTTTTGTGGAAGGCGACGGCCTGGTCTGCCATACGGGAACCAAGTCCTGCTTCACTGAGCCGGTTGCTTTCAAGACCGCGGGGGTTGCACGATGAAGCTGCGCGTCGGCATTCCCAAAGGCAGTTTGCAGGATTCAACGCTCGCGCTGTTCAAGCGCGCCGGCCTGAACGTCTACACCAGCAGCAGGTCCTATTTCGCCGCGACCGATGACCCGGAAATTGAGTGCATGCTGATCCGCGCGCAGGAGATGGCGCGTTATGTTGACCACGGCGTGCTTGATTGCGGCCTGACTGGACGCGACTGGGTGGTGGAAAGCGGACTTGAGGTGGTAACCGCTGCGGAACTGGTGTACGCCAAACAGAGCCTGGGCAAAGTGCGCTGGGTCCTGGCGGTTCCGGAAGATTCTCCTTTTCAAAAAGCAGCAGATCTTTCAGGAAAGATCATCGCCACGGAACTGGTGAATGCGACGCGGAACTACTTCGCTGAGCGCAAGGTGCCGGTGAAGGTTGAGTTTTCCTGGGGAGCGACGGAGGTGAAGCCGCCCATGCTGGCAGATGCAATCGTGGAAATCACGGAAACCGGCAGCTCGCTTCGCGCCAACCGGCTCCGCATCATTGAGACAGTCATGGAATCTTCCACGCAGCTCATCGCCAATAAGACGGCGTGGGCAGAACCGGCGAAGAGGCAGAAAATTGAAAATCTGGCGCTGATGCTCTGCGGAGCCATTTACGCGCAGGGTAGAGTCGGTTTGATGCTCAATGTACGCAAACAGGACCTGCCCGCCGTGCTTGCGGTCCTGCCCGCGCTGCAGAAGCCGACGATTTCGCAGCTCAGTGACGAGAACTGGGTGGCGGTGAATACGATCATCGAAGAGACGACCGCGTGGCGAATCATGCCGCAGTTGAAAGCAGCCAAAGCCGAGGGGATAGTGGAATATCCTTTAAGCAAGGTGGTCCTGTGATGCGGATCCTGAGCGGTCGAGCAGCTGAGAACCGCGTGCGCAAGCTGGAGCAGCGCGGGGCAACCGACCTGGCCCGCGTGGAGAAGCCGGTCCGGCGCATTGTGGACCAGGTGCGCAAGCAGGGTGACAGCGCGCTGCGCAAGCTCGCCCAGCAGTGGGACGGACTCGCACAGAAGCAGCCTCTGCTGGTCTCGCGTGACGAGATGCTGCAGGCCTGGGAGAATGCAGCGCCGGAGTTGAAGCAGGCCATTGAAACTGCGGCCACACAGATTCGCCGCTACTGTGAATGGCAAAAGCCCAGAGAATGGAGCCTGAGTACGCTTGAGGGCATTCAAGTTGGGCAAGTTGCGCGACCGCTGAAGACAGCCGGCTGTTACGTCCCCGGTGGGCGTTACCCACTTCCTTCCACGATGCTGATGACGGTGATTCCGGCACAAGTGGCGGGAGTACAAGAGATCCGAGTCGTTTCACCTCGGCCTGCCCAGGAAACGATGGCGGCGGCGCATTTCCTGGGAGTGCGCGAGCTATACAGGATCGGGGGCGCACAGGCTGTGGCGGCACTGGCGTATGGGACGAAGACAATTCCGCGCGTGGAAAAGATCGTTGGCCCGGGAAACCTGTTTGTGACGGCGGCAAAGAAAATGGTCGCGTTCGACTGCTCGATCGATTTTCTGGCGGGACCGACCGAAATTGTGTATCTGGCAGAGAGCGGTGATCCAAAGTTCATCGCCAGCGACTTGGTTTCGCAGTCCGAACATGATCCTGACGCACTCGCCGTCTTCATCACCTCAGACGCGAGCCTGGCCGAATCCGTTTTGCAGGCTGCGAGCATGGCTGCAGCGCAGAACAAAATCGCGAGGGTCTCATTGAAAAACAACGGGGTGATTCTGCTGGCCGAATCACACGAGCAGGCGCTGGACTTCGCCAACCGCATCGGCGCCGAGCACATCACTGTCGATGAACCGGATATTCAACACATCCAAAATGCCGGATCGATCTTCGTAGGACCTTATTCTCCGCAAGCTGCGGGCGACTATGCTGCGGGCCCGAATCATGTGCTGCCCACCGGTAATGCGGCGCGGTATCGGGGGGGCCTGAGCGTGATGGACTTTGTGAAGATGATTTCCGTCCAGCACCTCTCAGAGGAAGGTCTCAAACGACTGGCTCCGGCGATCGTGACACTGGCTGAAGCCGAAGGCCTGAAAGCACATGCTGAATCCATTCGTGTGAGGTGCAGTCATGCTTAAACCACGCCGCTGCATAGAGCAGATCAAGCCTTACCATTCGCCGATCAGCGATCCGCAACCGGACCTGCGTCTCGACTTGAACGAGAACACCACCGGCTGTTCTCCTCGCGTTCTTGCGAAGATGCGCAGCCTAAGCGGCAAAAAGATGGCGCTCTATCCACCGCGTGAGCCCGGCGAAAAGCTGGTGGCGGAATTCATGGGTCTGAAACCGGAACAGGTCATGCTCACAAACGGGGCAGATGAAGGCATAGACCTGCTGTGCCGCGCTTATGTTGAGACCGGCGATGAAGTTCTCTTCAGTACACCCGGCTTCCCGATGTATGAAATTTTTGGACGCTCCGCAGGTGGCGAAATCGTGAAGGTTCCAGCCGGTCCGGAGTATAGCTTTCCGACCGCGCAAGTGCTCGCGAAGATCAGTCCCCGGACGCGGGTGATCATCATATGCAATCCGAATAACCCGACCGGTATTGCAGTCAGCAGGTCTGAAATTTTGCAGATCCTGCAGGCTGCGCCCGAGGCAGCCGTGCTGGTGGATGAAGCCTATTTTGAGTTTTATGGCGAGAGCATGGTTGATCAGATCGGACACGTTCCGAACCTCTTCATCACGCGAACATTTTCCAAGGCCTATGGACTGGCAGGCGTTCGAATTGGCGTGCTCTGCGGGCCAGCTGACCAGATGAGTGCAATACGCAGGATGGTTTCGCCGTTCAACCTGAACACGTTTGCAATGGAGTGCCTGCAGGAAGCGCTGGCGGACAAGGAATTCGTGAGCGCATACGTCAGCCAGGTGAAGAGCACGCGATCGTGGGTTAGCTCGCAGCTGGAAGCGCTTGGCTTTGAGTGCTGGCCAAGCCGCACGAACTTTGTTCTGTGTCGGATTGGTGAGAACAAGAAGTCGTTCCTGGCGGACCTGCGGGCGCGTGGCATTGGACTGCGTGACCGACCTGACTGCGAAGGCTGCGTACGCATCACGATCGGCACACAGGCGGAGATGGAACGCGTGATCAGGGAGATCCAGCAGGTCATAGGAAGGCGTCCAGCCGAGCGGGTGACGCGATGAGGAAGGCCAAACTGCATCGCCAAACCACCGAGACGAACATCCAGCTCTCACTGGCGATTGAGGGGCGCGGGCGCTACGAGGTATCCACCGGCATCCGGTTCCTTGATCATATGCTGGAGCTCTTCGCGCGGCACGGAGCATTCGACCTGAAGTTGCACGCCACCGGCGACCTCGATGTCGACCAGCACCACACCGTGGAAGACGTTGGAATTGCGCTGGGTGAGGCGTTTCAGGCAGCGCTCGGCGACAAGAAGGGCATCATGCGCGCCGGATATTTCCTGATGCCGATGGATGAGACACTCGGCGTGGCAGCGGTGGATTTTAGCGGGCGCACGGCGGCAGTGATTGATACGCAGGTGAATGTGGTGCTGGTGGGTGATCTGCAAGCTGAGCTGGTGGATGATTTCTTTGAGGGCTTCGCGAGAGGCGCGGAAGCGAACGTGCACTTGAAAGTAATGTATGGCCGCAGCAATCATCACAAGATTGAAGCCCTGTTCAAGGCGTTCGCGCGCGCGCTGCGCGTTGCCTGCTCGCGTGATTCGCAGCTGGGACGCACGCTACCCAGCACCAAAGGGCTCCTATGATCGCGATCGTCGATTACGGCGCCGGGAACATCAGCTCGGTGAAAAAGGCTTTTGAACATCTGGGAGCTGCGGCCCAGGTAACGTCCGATCCTCAGGTGATTGCCTCTGCTGCGAAGGTTGTTGTTCCGGGAGTCGGTCACTTCAATCGCTGCAAGACGCTCAATGAGGCACTGCGCGAGCCAATCATGAATGCGATTCGCAGCGGCATTCCTTTTCTTGGCATATGCGTGGGCATGCAGTGGCTATTCGAAGGCAGTACCGAGTCTCCTGAGACAGCCGGTGCGGGACTTTTCCAAGGGCAGTGTTCGCGATTTCCGGCAAGCGTGAAGTCGCCGCACGTAGGCTGGAACCAAATCGAATTGAACCCGGGCTCGCGGCTCCTGCGCAACCTGGCCACCGAGCCATTCGTCTATTTCACGCACTCCTATCGGGCCCCGGTGGTCACTGAAACGGTTGCGCGCACTGAATACGGCGGCAGCTTCTCCGCAGCAGTCGAGCGCGACAACATCTTTGGAGTGCAGTTTCACCCGGAGAAGTCCAGCGCCGCTGGGCTGACCGTCCTGGAGAATTTTTGTGCGCTCTGAGCGGCTGAGCAGGCGCATCATCGCCTGCCTGGATGTCGACGCGGGACGCGTGGTGAAGGGAGTTCAATTCCAGCAACTCCGTGATGCCGGCGATCCTGCAGAGCTTGCCGTGCTCCACGCAGATGCCGGCGCCGACGAAATTGTACTGCTCGACATAACGGCGACGTCAGGCGAGCGCCAGACTCTGATTGAAACGATACGCCGCACGGCGCGGCAGCTATTCATCCCGTTCACGGTCGGCGGAGGAATTCGCAGGTTCGAAGATGCGGCGCGAGTGTTTGACGCGGGCGCCGACAAAGTCAGTATCAATTCGGCTGCAATCGCGCGGCCTGAGTTGATCACCGAGATAGCCGAGCGCTTTGGGTCTCAGGCGGTGATCGCGGCGATTGACGCTCGGCGAGCCGATAGACCTGCTGAGATGGCGGAAGTCTATGTTGCCGGAGGACGAACTCCAACGGGAAAAAACGCGCTCGCCTGGGCACGCGAAGCAGAAGAGCGTGGCGCCGGCGAAATCCTGCTGACGTCCATGGACCGTGACGGCACCGGTATAGGTTTTGACTGCGAACTCACGAGCCTTGTCGCGTCTAACGTGTCTATTCCGGTGATCGCGTCAGGAGGAGCTGGAGGACCGGAACACTTCATTGAAGTCTTTTTGGCCGGCAAAGCGGATGCGGCTCTCGCGGCATCAATTTTTCATTTTGGTACACACGCAGTAGCAGACCTGAAGAAGACGCTGCTTGAAGGCGGTATTCCCATGAGGTGGCCATGCTGATTCCATCGATCGATCTCATGGATGGGAAGATTGTCCAGCTGGTACAAGGCGAGAAAAAGGCGCTCGAGTTCAGCGACTTTCGATACTGGATTGAGCGCTTCAGCAAATACCCGCTCGTGCAATTAATCGATCTGGATGCAGCCATGGGCAGAGGCGACAATCGCGAACTCATCGGCACGATCTGCCGAGAACTTCCTTGCCAGACAGGCGGCGGAATTCGAACCGTGGATCGCGCTCTGGATCTGCTTGCTGCCGGAGCGCAGCGCGTCATCTTTGGTTCGGCTCTGCTGCGCGAGGGTGAGATTGACTTGGAGTTCGCCCGCGAATGCGCTGACACAATCGGTATGGAACGTAGCACGTTCGCGATCGACACGCGCGGAGGCCGGATCGCCATCAAAGGCTGGAAGGAAACAACTGCCGTTGAGCCGCTCATGATGGTGCGTCAGCTGGAGCCGTATTGCGGCGCATTCCTGTATACGCATATCGATACAGAAGGCATGATGACTGGCTTTCCGCTGAACATCGCACGCGAACTGCGCGCGGCCACCGAAAAGCAGATGATCGTGGCAGGCGGAATTCGCTCAATGGATGAAGTCAATCAGCTCGACTCAATCGGCGTTGATGCCGTAGTCGGGATGGCGATCTACACGGATGCAATCACGGCGTGAGCGTAGTTTCTCAAGGTTTGCGTCCGCGATAAAGACCTGCAATGCCAAAGGTATATGGAGTCCAGCTTACCTCTGTAAATCCGATATTGCCCATTCGGTTCAACATCTGCTCGGGGGAAGGAAATTTCTTGACTGATTCAGGCAGGTATTCATAGGGCCCGCGAACTCCAGAGATAAACGTGCCGATTCGCGGCAGCACATGGCGAAAATAGAACCCGTACAACTTGCCCATCGCACCTCTTGGTTCGCCGAAGTCGAGAATTCCGACCTCACCTCCAGACTTGAGGACGCGGTAGATCTCGAGGAGCCCTGCATCGTAATTCGCAAGATTGCGGAAACCGAATGCAGAAACGACCAGATCAACCGCCGAATCCGGCAACGGCAGATTCAGCGCATCGGCTTCGAGAGATTGAATGTTTCGCTGTGCATACTTCTGCCGGCCAAACACGAGCATGCGATGGGAAAAGTCGAGCGCCAGAATTTCAGGCAGGCTGCCTGCTCTATCTGCCGTGCTTCTCAGCGCGACGGACATATCTCCGGTTCCGGCGCAAAGATCGAGCACCCGAGCATCTGTACGCTGCAGGATGTGGCTGAAGGTCCGGGCAGTTCGTCGCCACCATAATCGATCAATGTTCAGAGACAGCGTGTGGTTGGCGAGGTCGTAACGTGGCGCAATTTCATCGAACATCTGCTGTACAGCACGTGCGGCTGCCTGCTCGTCAGGCGCGCCTGCGGGAGTAGTTCCACGTGCTCCGGTTGTGCTTGTTTCCGGCCCGGAAGCGGATGTCTTAGACAAGAATCGCCTCCACCGCCGCACGTACCATATGAGCAGGAATATTGCTTGAGATCTTCACTTTGCCGATCCTGGTTGGAAGCACAAAGTGAACTGAACCGGCAATCGTCTTCTTGTCTGCAGAAAGACGACTGAGCACCGGATCAGCATCAATGCGAACTTTCGGTAAGGGACCGTACGCATGTACCGCAGACGTAATTCGTTCCGCTGTCTCTCTGGAACAAACTCCTGCATCGCGAGCAATGGCCGACGCAGCAATCATTCCCCATCCCACAGCTTCACCATGAAGCAGCTGCGCGTACGCAGTGGCTGATTCCAGCGCATGCCCTATCGTGTGCCCAAAGTTCAGTATGCGGCGCAGATCAGATTCCTTTTCGTCGGCCGCAACCACTCTGGCTTTTACTTTGACCGAATCGGTGATTACGCGCTGCAGCGACTTGCGGTCGCGAGCGAGAATCTTCCTGGCGTTTCGCTCCATGAATTCGAACAGCGCCTTGTCCGCAATTACCCCGCACTTGAGCGACTCGAACAGGCCGGCGCGAAACTCGCGATCATCCAGCGTGCTCAGCACCTCGGGATCGATCAGCACGGCCCTCGGCTGGTGAAATGCTCCGACGAGATTCTTCCCTGCTCTCAGGTTCACCCCTGTTTTGCCACCGATGCTCGCATCCACCTGCGCCAGAAATGTGGTCGGAACCTGCACAACCGGAATGCCACGCATAAAGACAGCAGCCAGAAATCCAGCGCAGTCCCCTACAACTCCGCCCCCAAATGCGATCACCAGTGACTGCCGGTCAGCGCGCGCGTCCACCATCTGCTCTGCCAGCTGCTCTACGGTTTGCATGCGCTTTGCCGGCTCGCCATCGTTCATCTCGAGAAGCTGAAACGGCACGCGCGCTCGGCGCAGTGAGGACTCCATTGCATCACCCCAGTGCCGTCGGACACTGGGCGAGGTCACCACAAACACGCGACTCGTCTTCGCTGGCAGTAATCGCCGAAGCTCGCGGCCCAATCGGCCGAGCAGGCCAGGTGCGATCACTACCTGGTAAGAGTTGTGTTTCAGCTTGACGGCGATTCGTTTCACGCTGAGTCGATGATAAATGAAGTGAACGGTTGAAGCTTACTTGGCGGGACAGGCCTGCGAAGGCGAACTGAGCAGTGATTGATCAGGGAAGCTGTAAGCATGGTCAATGGCGTCAGAAGGCTGACGTGTGAACCACGGCAGCAAGACCTGGTTCTGCGGATGATACGTTACGCCATCAATCAGGACTGGAAAGCCAGCGTTAGGCAAATTGGCCAATGGATCGCCGGTTTCAAGATTGTTCTGGCAGCCCAGAGACGCGGTGGGATATTGCCAGGCAGGCACGATATTCGTCCCAAAAGGATCGTTCATCCATTCGGAGATTTCGTGGCTCATCGCCGTTACGTCTGCGACGCCGCTTCCCAGTAAACCGGAATCAATCCAGCTGGCCCAGACCATGGTCTGCACCATTTGCTTGCCTTCGTTCACTCCCGTTTCGAAGGCAGTGTGAAATCCAAGCACACAACACCGTTTCACGTCGCCATCCGGAGACAGCAATACGTTACGCGTAATGAGAATCGGCAAAGCCTCCACCCGCAGGCTCGCCAACTGGACGATGGTATTGATGTGGGAAATGAAGAACTCGGTATCAACAACCGCGTACGTTGTTCCACTTGCTCGATTGCGAAACACCTTGGCGGCACTTTTGGGCACTACAATCACGACCGGCTTCAAATCCTGAGGTGCCCCCAGTGTGGTGTGCCAGTCCTGCTTCATCACGTTATTGAATTGGGCACGCTGCACGGCATCTGCGAATTGGGTGAAACCAGTCTGATATTGAGCTGCCTTGAAGTTCGGAGAACTCTTGATCCGCGGCACGATCGATCCCGGATCCAGAACCACTGGATCGCCGTTTGCTTCCGCATAACCATCGAACAGCAGAACAAGAGGCAACATCTGCGTCGGAATCTCTGTGGTGCCACCATCCTGCGGTTTTGTTCCAACTGTATTGAAAGGGAGCGTACGCCCCTCAAACGGAAACGATCCTGTGTAGTTGGGAATGCTTGCAATCTGCTGTCGGCGAAGCGCCAACTCCGCTTCCGCAGACATCTTTCCCGCAACTTCATATTTGGGCTGCGCGCCTTGGGTGGCAAGGAAGCCACCTTCAGCCTCTGCAGGCAGCGGCAATTTTTCCGGAACAGTCGATTGGGCCGATGCCAGCCACGCCATCGAAAGCAGCACTGCCGCAGTCCAGCGTGAAAGAGCATATCGAATTAAGGCCCGGCCAGAAAACATCAGGGTACCTGCAATCCTAATATTTTCCGCCGGAACACCCGATTTGTCGAATCAATTCGCGTAAAGATACTGAAACAAGGCTACTTAGAAGCAAACTGAAGGGCAGCAATTAAAGTTTCCAATAAAGTAGATCCTGTAATCTGAAGCGCAGAATAAAGCGCCACTTCACTCTTTGAGAAGCGGCCCATCTACGCCAGTTCGTCTGCAATCAGTCTGATCCCGCTGCCGTCCCTGCTCTTTCACCCAGCAGGAACTGGCGCACAAACATGATCGTCGCGTAGAACTGGAAATCCTGGTTTTTCTTCTTGGCATATCCATGGCCTTCATCATTGGCCATCAGGAACCACGTCGAGATGCCATTGTTCTTCAGTTTATCGAGCATCTGGCGGGACTCAGTCCAGGGCACGCGTGGATCATTTTTCCCTACTACCGCGAACACCGGCTTCTGAATTCTCTCTGAATTGTTGAGCGGCGCGATCTTCTCCAGGTACTCCCGCATTTTTGGATCACGTTCGTCACCGTACTCTACTCTCCGCAAATCGCGCCGATACGCTTCCGTATGCTCAAGCAGAGTCACCAAACTCGACATGCCAACTACCGGAAGCGAACATGCGATCTTGTCGTTGTAGAACGTGGCTGTGGCCCATGTCATGTGACCCCCGTAGCTGCCGCCGGTGATCATGATCTTCTCGCCATCGAGGTTAGGGTTCTGCTTGATCCAGTCGAGCAACGTACCAATATCTTTGTATGTGTCGTCACGGTGCATGCCATTGTCCAGCTTTACAAATGTCTTTCCGTACCCCGTGGATCCGCGCACATTCGGAAACACAACGGCAACGCCCATTTCCGTAATGAAGTAGTTGTTCCTTCCCAGAAACCCGGGACGCGACTGTCCTTCCGGTCCACCGTGAATGTTTACGATCACCGGTCGTTTGCCTGGGAATTTCGCCGGATCAGGCATATAGAGGAAGCCTGAGAGCGTTTTGCCATCGAAGGTCTGCCACTTTATCAGCTTCGGTTCGGCGAATGTTGCAGTGTTTAGCCCCCCTGTCTCGCTTGTCGTCCAACGGTCGATCTTTCCCGTTGTCACGTCGAGGGAGTAAACGTCAGAGGGCGATCGTGCGGAAGTGAGCGAGAAGCCCAGATCACGGCTGTTCCTGTGAAAATGCAACGCTCCAATCAAACCAGTGGGCATATTCTGCACTACCCGATGTTTTCGCGTGGCTGTGTCCATCAAATAGAGCTTGCTGACACCGTCTTCATTGGTGACGAACGCGATCGTCTTGCCATCATGACTGAGCGCAAAGGCATCAACATCCCACTTGATATCCGACGTGAGATAAACCGGCTGACCGCCTGCAAGATCCATGTAAGCGAGCCGCTGGAACTCTGACTCCCGATCTGTGGTGAAGTAGATGCCCTTGCCATCACGACTGAAGCGCGCCTCGCCGTAGGCAACTTCATCTTGCCCTGTCTTGGGCGTGAGTAGCTTCTTTTCGCCGCTAGCCGCGTCTGCTAACCACAGGAAGCTCTGGTTAACGGAAACTTCATTGCCCACCAGCAGCTTGGTATTGTCCGGCGACCAATCGAGTGCGCCCCAACCACCCCCTTCCAGCTTCAGCAGCATGTGGTCTGATTTTGGATTGCCTGGATCCATCACCCAGACATCGGTATCCTGCCCGGTACGGCGTGTTGAGCTGTACGCCACCAAGTTACGATCGTCTGAGAACACCGGATCGGTGTTTCGTGACTTGCCGTCGGTGAGCAAGGTGATATTGCCGTTTTTCAAGTCATAGCGATAGAGCTGAAACCACTCGCCTCCGCCTGCGTCCTTGCTGAAGACAAAGGAATCGCCGCTTGGACTGTAATGTGCGCCTCCTGTGCGGTCTGGAAAGAACGTGAGCTGCGTGCGCGCACCGCCCGGCATTCGTATCGCATGGATCTGGGGAACATCAGCAAACCGAGTGCTGATCAGCGCTTCCCTTTTATTGGGATCCCAGTCGAGCAGCGTTGCCGTGCGGAACTCACCGTACTGATTTGCTTTTTCCGCTATGGAAGCTGGAATCGGAGGAATATTTTCCAGAACCAGGTTTTCTCCCGGATGCACCACTGCGGCCGACCGCGGAGCAGCAGTCTGAGCAACGGCGGGAAATGAAAATAAGGCAAGTGCTGCCAGAGCGAGCAGACGCTTCATCGAAGTCCCTCCACGCAAAACGGAAAAGCCTAAAGCGCTGATCGGTATCCGTCAACATTCAATTACGTGCGGGCGGCGAATCCAATCAGAGGGAGCGTTCACATATCTGTTGCCGCGCAAGCGAAGGGGGCAAGGGGCTCGCCAAGAATTCGGTTTTCCAGCCATGGCACCCAGCTCGTCGATTTTCAAGCACCTGGTCTATGACACCCAGAGCTTGCGTTCGGGCTGCATCTCTGCCGTTCTGCCCTATGTCGAATTCCAGCGAGGGCAATAACGCCGCAGCGGTCTCGTTGCCAAGTTCGAGCGAGACGAGTAACCACATATACGCCTGCTGACGATCCCGCTCCCCTCCCATTCCGTTCGCCAGGAGTTCCGCCAGCCGCTGCTGAGCGAAAGGATTTCCCAACTGCGCGGCTTGCAGATACCACTTCCTTGCAGTTGGAAAATCGGGACCTACATTCTGGTTTTCGTCATGCAAGAGTCCCATGTAATATGCCGCGCCGCTGCTGCCGGCTTTGGCCGCCAGCGCAAGCCATTTCTTTGCTTCTGTCGTATCGCGCGAGATCGCGCCACCCAGGTACAGTCTTCCCAGTGAGAACTGGGCAATCCAGTCTCCCTGATCTGCAGACTTCTTGTACCAGTCGACCGCCTGATGGGCGTCAGGCATGAGCAGGATCCCATTCTCCAGCAATGTGCCCATGGCCGTTTGTGCCGGACCATATCCTTGACTCGCTGCCGACCTCAGCAGCTCTACGCCTTGCAATTGCTCGGTGCTGCTCGTGCTCAAGAGTATGAAGGCCATGCCCTGTTCGTATTTCTCTGCTGGAGTAAGCTCAACACCGTGAGCATGGATCATCATCATGCAGGCGAAAACGATTACAGCTACGTATCGAGACATAGTTCGATCCTCTACCAAAATCGCACGGTGAGCTTCTCTGCTTTCATCCTGATTTTGGAAGCCTCTGAAAGCTTTCGAGATTAGGTTTGGTCAACTTTCATTGAGATATGTTCAGGGCACAGGCGAGGGAGCCAATCTCATCGTAGGTGTAAATGTGTGTCCCGGCCTGCTGCTGGAACGCCGCTCCAACCATCGCTCGTCCAACCGTTTCCGCCGGGATTGAACGATACTGCCGTAATCTCCCGATGAAGAGGACATTGAGCACCGGCGCAAGCTTCTGCGCAATCGCTTCGCCTGTCCTGAATTCATTTCGCGTGCCTAGAAGCAGGCCAGGGCGAAAAGCGTGCACCGCTTGTAAGCCGACTCCTGCCAGGTCGCGCTCCAACTCGCCTTTAGTGCGGAGATAAAAGTTGCCTGATTTGGCATCGGCCCCAACAGATGAAACGAGCATGAACTGTTCGGCGCCGGCGCTCTTTGCTGCTCCAGCGGCAATCATCGGCAACTCGTAGTCAACCGCACGAAATGCCGCCTGCGAGCCGGCTTGCTTGATCGTCGTTCCCAGCGCACAGAACACATCATCGGCTCCCTGAAAGTCCACCGGGGAGAGCTGTGACAGGTCAGGCTGAATCTTTTCTATGACTGCGGGATGCGGCGCTAAATTGAGAGGCCGCCGTGTGATAACTGTGATTTTGTTATATGCACTGCTACGCTTCAGTTCCTCAAAGCAGAACCCTCCTACCAGTCCTGTTGCACCAAGCAGAACGGCAGTGCGGGTGTGCATGGCAATTAACATATCAGAGACGACCGATTTCACAGGATCGTCATCAATGGAAGTCGTGCGACCATGTCTCGGCCGCCGTCACCTGGAGTGGCAAAATTCGCTCCGCCTTTAAATGAACAATTCCATCCTGGTTTTGGACCGTTCCTCTCGCCTTGATAAAACGCTGGTGCAGTACCACAGCAGGGTCGCGGTTATAAACCTCCTGCGAAACAATAATGTTGGCGTTGCCCGTTTCATCTTCCACCGTGAGAAATATCAGTCCCTTGGCTGTACCGGGCCGCTGGCGCGTAATCACACATCCGGCCACCACTGCTCGCCTGCCATGAGGCAGCCCAGCTAACTCTGTCGCGGAGCAAATCCCCGCTCTGTGCAGCTCATTACGGCGATAGAACATTGGATGTGGTCCCACCGTCATGCCTGTTCCGTGATAATCGGCGACCAGGCGCTCCTCCGTATTCATCGGCTGTAAAGGCGAGGGCTCATCTGGCTCAACAATGTTTTCCAGCAGCGGCCCGACTCTGCGT
>DATAEJ010000289.1:0-10830 GCA_036258095.1 Candidatus Angelobacter sp.
CGTCTGGCCGTCCGGGCGTGAAATGGTCAGTTTCGTCTCGTTGATCGCCTTCACGGTGCCGGCAATGAACTTCTTGCCCATGTCCTCAGCGTTGAACTGACCGCCCGGACCGCCCATGAACACGCGGCGGCCGCCGCCTTCACCGGAACGCATCCGCTCCACGAACTCCGGAGGCACAACGCCAATCGCCGTAGCTTTGATGGTGTCGTTCTCGCGCGGACCGCCAACGAACACGGTGTCGTTCACTTTGATCTCGCTCAGTTTGATCGGCTCACGCTGTTTGGTCACGCGTGTGTTGTCGCTCACCAAGACAGTAATGGGAGTCTGCGGAGGATTTGCCTCCGACATCGAGATTGGCTGGACGACAATCGAGTCCCTGGAGACGGCAGTGACTTTGCCCATCACGCCGCGCCGCTCAAAGCCACCCGGCCCCATCCGCCCCTGGGCATGCTGGACAGGTTCGGAGTCGTTGGATTGCGAAAGGGCAGGTACAGCGAGCACAACCGAAATGGTCAACAGCAGGAGAGCCTTCTTCATGCACACGCCTCTTGTGAAAGATTGGTCGAAAAATGTCTCTTCTCCAGACGGAGCTGGAACTAAAAGGTTAGTTGATATAACAAAATTGAACGTAAGTATACGGTTTTGGAGAGGGTTCTACGATTAAGAAGAGTGAATTGGCCGCGTGAAAAAAGTGGAAGAAAAGAGGGAATAATCGCAAGCGGGGACCTGGTCTTTCAGGGCAGGTTCGTTGTGTTCCATTTTGGAACCAGCTCTGTCCTCTTCATCCAGTTTTCACCTGACGTTAGCGGGGGTATAACGTACATTTACTAGCGTGAGTAGTTGATTATGTACAACTCAAGCAGGCCGGAGAATACGAATGTCGCAGGCACGAAGGCTGTGTTTCCTCCTGGCAGTTGCTGTGCTGGTTGCTCCCACGTCATTGTTGTCGCAGTGCGGCGTGGAGCGCTGGTCCGTAAAGACAGGGACTGATCCCGACGCGGGCAAAGTCAACCTGGCTTCTTCCTCACCCACAACCATTGCTTCCTTGCGCGCTGTTCCGGCGCCGAGCCCGATCCCTTCCAACAATCGCGTGTCGCCGACCGAGACGACGGTTTGGGTGATCAACGCGACGTTGACGCAGTACAAGCTCGAAAACGATTCGGATTACCACATTGTGATCAGCGACACCAATGGGTTGACCATGATCACGGAGATTCCATCGCCGACATGCGTGGGATCGACCAGCCCATTTCTCTCGGCCATCCAGAACGCGCGCGCGAAATTTGATGCGCAGTTCACGGCGACGACGAGCTTCCAGACGGCGAATATCCCGGTACAGATTGTGGGCGTGGGAATGTTCGACTTCCTGCACGGGCAAACAGGCGTTGCGCCGAACGGGATCGAACTGCATCCCGTGCTCGACATCATCTTCAATCCGGGAACGCAGACACCGGATTTCATCATGAGCACCACGCCGAGCACCTTATCAGTGGCGCAGGGAAGTTCGGGGACAACAAAGATTTCGACTACGGTCGCCGGCGGGTTCAACTCGGCGATTGCGTTGAGCACATCGGGCTTGCCTTCGGGAGTAACGGCCAGCCTGAGTCCTACGTCGATTGCTGCGCCTGGCAATGGAAGCTCGACTCTGAGCTTTACGGTTGCCAGCACTGCACCGACTGGAACATTCAATGTGACGGTCACGGCAACCGGCGGCGGCATTACACATACGGCAACTGTCGCGCTCTCGATTACCGCGGCGGGAGGGACAGGCGGCACGACGACGCAGTTGCTGGGCAATCCGGGATTTGAGAATGGCAGTACGAATCCCGCTCCCTGGACTGCCAGTTCCGGCGTGATCAACAATTCCGCGAGTGAGCCTCCCCATGGCGGCGCCTGGGACGCGTGGATGGATGGCTATGGCACCACGCATACCGACACGCTGATGCAGCAGGTAAGCATTCCTTCCAATGCCACCAGCGCGTCGCTGAGCTTCTGGCTGCACATTGATACCGCTGAGACGTCCACCACTACTGCCTTCGACACTCTGGCGGTGCAGGTACGCAACTCATCGGGCACGGTGCTGTCCACCCTGAAGACGTTCTCGAACCTCAACAAGAACACCGGTTTTGCGCAGCAGAGCTTTGACCTGGCGTCGTTCAAAGGGCAAACGGTCCAGATCAACTTTGTGGGAACGGAAGATGCCAGCGCGCAGACTTCATTTGTGCTGGATGACTTTGCCCTGAACGTGACCACGCCTTCGACGACGGATACGACGCCGCCAACGGCTTCAGTCACAGCTCCGGCAAATGGCGCGACTGTTTCCGGAACGGTGACCGTGAATGCCTCGGCATCGGACAATGTAGGCGTCACCCAGATGCAACTGCTGATCGATGGCACGTTGGTGGCATCGAATACCAACGCAACGGCGCTTTCATTCAACTGGTCAACGGCTTCCGTCGCCAATGGCTCACATAGCATAGTGGCCAAGGCGTTCGATGCAGCCGGAAACGTGGGAACGTCATCTACGATCACGGTAACGGTCTCCAATGGGACACCGACCACGAGCGAGCTGATCGTAAACGGCGGCTTTGAGAACGGCAGCACGAATCCTGCGCCGTGGACCGTGACCTCCGGCGTAGTCAGCAACTCGACCAGTGAAGCTGCACATTCCGGCACGTGGAAAGCATGGCTGGATGGCTACGGCACTGCCCACACGGATACCGCCATGCAACAGGTGACGATTCCGGCGGGAGCAACGGCAGCAACTCTGAGCTTCTGGCTGCATGTTGATACTGCTGAGACGAGCACCACCACGGCGTTCGACAAACTCACGCTGCAAGTTCGTGATTCGAGTGGCAAGGTGCTTTCCACGCTGGCGACGTTCTCCAACCTGAACCATGCCACCGGTTATCAGCAGCGTAGCTTCGATGTGACTTCATTCCGGGGACAGATCATCCAGATCTTCTTCTCCGGGGTGGAGGACTCGACGCTGCAAACCTCATTCGTGCTGGATGATGTTTCACTCCAGGTGACTCAATAGGGAGATGCTCATGAAGAAACTATTACTCGTTGTACCTTTCGCGATGTTTCTTATGCAGGTTGTGGCTGCGCAGCAGGCTCCCCTATCCGTTGATCGTCCGGCGGAGCCGAACATGCTGTTTGATGACGATGGCGGCAAGGTGCAGATAGTTCCGGCCAATCTTGCGCCTGCTGCGCCGAAGACGTTCCACGGCGGCGCGGTGATGAGCTCTGTCCAGCAGGTAAGCATCTTTCTGGGCAGCGGCTGGGGTGATGCACAGGTTCGCGGCCGCCAGCGTGGGCTCAGCGATATGGCAGGGTCGGGCACAGCCGACCTCTCTGAGGTGCGTAGCCGCAAGATCAAGACGATGCGTGCGGCGCCGCAGGTGGACGACTTCAGTGACTTGAGCAAGACGACGTTGAACGATCTCGACATTCAGCGCCGGCTCGATCAGATGCTGAAGAGCAACGCCATCCCGGTTCCGAATGCCAGCACGGTTTTCGTTGTGTTTCTTGCTCCGGGAACGACGTTGAGCCTGGGCGGAACGAAAGCCGGCGTGGACTTTGCCGCGTATCACAACGTAGTGCATCTGGATGCCGGCGAAGTGCGCTATGTGGTGGTGCCGTTCCACGCCGATGCGCAGAAGCACGCGACGGCGGCTGCGCGAGCGTTTGCGGAAGCGGCGTTGAATCCCACAGGGCAGGGCTGGTTCTGAACCGGGAAAAGACCGAGAGGAGGGGCTCAGTGCTCCTCCTCTTCATCTTCTTCCTTCTCTGCTCCGGGATGGGCTTTGATCCAAGCCGCGACCTGGGACTTCACGCGTGTCCTTGTGCTGTTCGGCAGGGAGTTGGCGAGTTTCTCGGCTTCGGCTCTGCTCTGCTGGATTCCGAAACGGCCGCCCAGGGTCAACCAGAGCAGCGACCGTTCAGAGTTTCTGGGGCACTTGCCACCTTTATATAGAGTGCCAAGCCCGAGCATGGCTTCGGGGTTGCCATGTTCTGCTGCTTCTTCAAACCAGTGAATGGCCTTCGGGCAATTTCCCTCGGCGAGCGATTTTCTTGCCAAGGCGAGTTGGGCTGCGGGCTGCTCCGCCCCGGCGGCTTTAGCGTACCAGCGGCGGGCTTCGTCGGGATTTTTGTTTACGCCAGAGCCCTGATCGAGGGCCCGGGCGAGCTGCAGCTGGGCTTCAGTGTTGCCCTGAGCTGCGGCTTTGCGGTTCCACTCGGCTGCACGCGCCGGATCGGCAGGAACTCCGAGGCCACGCTCGTACATGAAGGCCAGATCGCGCTGGGCGCGAGGGTCGCCCTGCTCGGCGGCTTTCTGTTCCCAGACGAGCGCCTTCGCGTAGTCGGCCGGGATGCCCCGTCCATAGAGATAAATCCTGCCCAGCTCGTACTCCGCCGGAGCGTAGCCCTGGTTCGCGGCTTCGCTGAGCAGGCGAATGGATTCCTTGCCGTTGGGAGCCACGTGCATGCCGAGGTCGTAACAGGAGGCGAGGGTGGTTTGCGCAGCAGCGTCGTTCGCATCGGCACGCTGTTGTACGGCCGCGAACTCTGCAACCTCGCGTGGACAGGCGTTCTTCTGCTGGGCGTGCGCAACACCCGCCATAACCATGGCAGACAAGACGAAGCTGCGAATCGCTTTCATTCGTTCCCCTCGGAAGCCGACACAGTATAGTGCGTGGACGGGAAATCGTGGTTAACAACGGCTTTACGTTCCGTGAATCGGAACCTGGGAATCGAGACAAGACAGGCATGAGTTCGCGGAGTTAAAATGCTTCGTTTCGTGAAGTGAGCACTTTCTGGAGGGGTTGTGGACGACCGGCCCGAAAACAAAGAGCCTGACAAGCAGAAAGAATCTTCCGCCAAAACCAGCACAGGAGTATCACGGCGCGATTTCCTGAAGATCTCCGGCGTCACTGCGGCTGTCCCGCTAGTAAACCAGGCCAGCGCGCTGGCTGTGGCCGACGAAGCCCGCGAACTGGGGCCCGGGAAAGTGCCGGTCACTCTCAACGTCAATGGCAAGAAGCTGAACGCGCAGATGGAGCCGCGAGTGACTCTGCTGGATGCGCTGCGTGATCAGTTCGAGCTCACCGGCGCCAAGCGGGTTTGCGATCGTGGAACTTGTGGCGCGTGCACCGTACTCATGGACGGAAAAGCCGTTTACTCCTGCTCTGTTCTTGCCATTGATGCGCAGGGTCAGGCGATCACCACAGTGGAGGGCCTGGGCGAGCCCGGCAAGCTGCATCCGATCCAGCAGGCCTTTGTCGATAACGACGCGCAGCAGTGCGGTTTCTGCACGCCTGGCTTTGTGATGGCGACCAAGGCCATGCTCGACCAGCACCCCCATCCCACGCCCGAGCAGGTAAAGCAGTTGCTGGGCGGTAACTTCTGCCGTTGCGGAACCTATGCCGGCATGCGGGCCGCAGTAGCGCAGGCGGCGAAGAATACGAAGGGAGCGTAACCATGGCTGATGAAACCAGATACAACTGGCCTGCTGCGGAGCAGCGGACGCTCATTGGGAAGCGCATTTCCCGCGTGGATGGTCCGGACAAAGTTTCCGGCAAGGCGAAATACACGTACGACGTGCATCGTCCGGGAATGTTGTTTGGCAAGGTGGTGCGCTGCCCACATGCTCACGCCAAGGTGGTGAGCGTGGATACTTCAGCAGCGGAAAAGATGCCCGGCGTGGTAGCCGTTTATGTGGTGCAGGGACCGGACAGCGAAATCCACTGGGCAGGCGATGACATTGTGGTGGTGGCAGCGGTAGATGAATCCAAGGCAGCCGATGCAGCGCGCGCAGTGAAAGTGAAATATGACGTGCTGCCGCATTTTGTCGACGACTTCAAGAAGCCGGAGAACGTGGCCGAGGACAAAGGTCCGCTCGATGAAGACGGGCTGATCAGCATGTTCCGCAATCAGGTGCCGGAACAGCAGATGATCGATCGGATCAACCAGCGCGGCGTGAGCTTCAAAGTCGATAAAGAAATGGTTGACCAGCTGAAGCAGAACCGCGTGAGCGACCAGATGATCGCGGCGCTGCAAGCGGCCAAGTATCGCGAAGAGGGCGGACAGAGCGAATCTCCCTATCGCAAAGAGGCGGCGATCAGTAAAGGTGATCCGGATGCTGCGTTCAAAGAAGCGGAAGTAACTTCAGAAGGCGTGTATGGCTGTCCGGTGATCACGCATTGCTGCCTGGAAAGCCACGGCTCGATAGCCGAGTGGCAGGACAGCCAGCATTTGTTCGTGCATCTTTCCACGCAGAATGTTTCCGGAGTTTCCACCGAATACGCGCAGGCGCTGAAGATTCCAGCCGGAAACGTGCATGTGCATCAGGACCACATTGGCGGCGGATTCGGAAGCAAGTTCGGAGCGGACCGCTGGGGTGTTTACACGGCGGAAGTATCGAAAAAAGCCGGTGGCAAACCGGTTCGAGTGATGCTGGAGCGGGCTCCGGAACTTGAAGTCGCTGGTGCAAGGCCTTCTGCTTACGCGCGAGTGAAAGTAGGCGCGAAGAAAGATGGCACGCTGCTGGGGTGGGAGTCGGAATCGTGGGGAACCGGCGGCCCGGGAGGCGGTGGCGCTCCGCCGATGCCATACGTCGTAAACATCCCCAACCAGCGCAAGCAGCACGTGGCGGTGCTGACCAATATTGGTCCGGCACGCGCGTGGCGGGCGCCGAACCATCCGCAGGGCTGCCTGATCACCATGAGCGCGCTGGATGACATGGCGGCCAAGCTGAACATGGATCCGGTGCAGCTGCTGCTCAAGAACATTCAGCTCACCGCGCCGCCGGACGATAAATACGGCCGCGCGAATACATACAAAGATGAACTGATGATTGCCTCTGACCTGATTGGATGGAAGCAGAACTGGCATCCGCGCGGGGAAGGCGGCTCAGGTCCGGTAAAACGCGGTTTGGGTGTGGCCATCCACACGTGGGGCGGGCGTGGCCACGCCAGCGAGTGCGCAATCACCATCCATCCGGAAGGCTCCGTCGACATCAAGATGGGCACGCAGGACCTGGGCGTGGGAACACGTACGGCGATCCTGATCGTAGCGGGTGACACGCTGGGTCTGCCGATCAACCAGATGCAACTCTACATCGGCGACAACCAGTATCCGCGTTCCGGCGGTTCCGGCGGTAGCACGACGATTGGCGGCATCAGCTCGTCAACACGCCGCGCGGCTGTGGATGCGCGCGATCAGCTCTTCGCCAAAGTTGCCGGCGCGCTGAATGCGAAGCCGGAAGAGCTAGAGGCAGTAGGCGGCTCGATCCGGGTGAAAGGCACGCCTTCCCGCAGCATGAGCTGGAAAGATGCATGTGCGCGGCTCGGCACACAACCGATCCAGGCGCTGGGCAAGAATCCAGGTCCGGGTGATCTGATCTCGAGCGGCGTCGGTGGAGCGGTGATGGCGGATGTTTCTGTCGACACCGAAACCGGCGTGGTGAAGATGAACAAGATGGTCACGGTGCAGGACTGCGGCCTGGTCATCAACCTGAAGACGGCAGAGAGCCAGGTCTATGGCGCGATGATCATGGGCATCGCCAGTACGTTGTACGAAGAGAAAGTGATGGACCCGACGACCGGCACCATGTTGAATCCCAACATGGATTTCTACCGACTGGCAGGCATTGGTGATGTCGGCGAACTGGTGGTTCATATGATGACGGGCAAAGGCTACGATGAGCGCGGGCCGATTGGCCTTGGCGAGCCACCGACCGTCGGTCCGATGGCGGCGATTGCGAACGCAGTGGCCAATGCCGTGGGCGTGCGCGTGCCATTTATGCCGATCACGCCGAACCGCGTGGTCGCGGCGCTCAACTCAGCCAACGGAGGCAGCCATGCAGGCGTTTAGCTACGTTTCTCCGACAAAAAAAGAAGATGTGCCGGCGCTGCTGGGCAAAAGCTGGGGCGAAGTGGAAATCCTGGCCGGCGGTACCGACCTGCTTTCGCTGATGAAAGATGACATCACTACGCCGAAGAAGCTGGTGAACATCAAGCAAGTGGCGGGCATTCATGCCATCAGCAATGAAAAAGATGCGATGGTCATTGGTGCGCTGGTTACGCTCGACCAACTGAGCAAAGCAGCTGACGTGAAGCAGCGCTTCCCCGTGCTGGCGATGGCGGCCGGCGAAGCAGCGAGTCCACAAATCCGGAACCTGGCGACAGTCGGCGGCAATCTTTGCCAACGGCCGCGATGCTGGTATTTCAGAACCGGTCATGGTTTGCTTGCGCAGCGAGACGGCAAATCGCTCGTGCTTCAGGGCGACAATCGGTATCACGCAATCCTCGGCAACGACGGACCAGCATACTTCGTGAGCCCGTCAACCGTCGCACCGGTGCTGATCGCATACGGCGCTGTGGTTCGCATGCAGGGTTCGCGCGGCGCACGCGAGCTTCCAGCGGAAAAGTTCTTTGTGATCCCGCAGGAAGAAGGTGAGCGCGAGCATAACCTTCGTCCGGATGAGTTTGTGACCAGCGTGTGGCTGCCGAAAGCCGCGGCCGAAGTTCGCGCTGGACATTATGAAGTCCGACAGAAAGAAGCGTTTGATTGGCCTTACGCAACAGCCGCTGTTGCGCTGACCATGAACGGCAGCACCGTGCAGAAAGCGCGCGTGGTGATGGGACACGTGGCTCCGGTGCCATGGCTCTCACTCGAAGCCGAGCAGGCGCTGACGGGCAAGGCAATAACCCAGGCCACCGCTGATGCGGCTGCGCAGGCCGCAGTAAGCAAGGCCAAGAGCCTTGGCCACAACGCGGAAAAAATCCATCTCGCGCGGGTCGCCGTGAAACGGGCCATTCTGGCCGCAGCAGGAGGGAAGGCATGAGCAACATTTCTGATCGTTTCAATACAGACCGTCCTGGCTTGTGCTCGGCCCTGCACTGGAAGAGCCAGTATGTGTGGTCGGAGCCGGATCCAAGCGTGCCTCGCTCAGGTGACGGCCTGTTCTGGTGCGCCATGACGCAGACCTGCATCGGACCTGATGGCAAGCTGGCGGAGCCAGGCAACTGCTGCTCGGGCAACCGGAGTTGCCATTGCGGGGCAAGCAAATAGCGACTCGGGCGTAAAATAGCTCTTGAGGAGTTCGCCATGCGTAAAACCCCGCTCGTCCTCTTGTTTGTTTTCCTTTGCTTCGCGTCGCTTGCTGTCGCCCAAAACACTACTCCTGCCCAGATTCGCGGTGAGTACCTGGAGACGCGCAGTGCCGACGTCTACACCGGGCAATGTTTCGCTAACGGTGAGATGAACACCGCCGGCAATGAAGCCATCCTTGCGTGGAGCATCAAGGAAGGGAAGTGGGACGGCGTCTCGCTCGACGGCCTCAAAGTAGGCGCAGCGGTGAAAGCGCAGGCCACGCTCGGCGATCCCTACGGACGTCCGTATCCGGCAAAATCCGTGATCTTTGTTGACCAGAACGCCACGCTGCCGCAGCGCCAGGCGCTCATCAACTTTGCCCAGCAGATGGGTGGCGAACTTCTGCGTCATGTGGTGAAAGTCGTCGACACGCGCATCGATATGGAAGTGCTGGCGCAGCACAGCGGTCGCGCGCGGCTCCAGGCCGGCGACTTTGTCACCGTGGAAACGCGTGGCATTGGTCCGAAAGATCATCTGTGCGGCAATGAGAGCACCTTCTATCCTCCACTCACCGAAACCACGCATGCCATGCCCGCGGTTGCGATGACCGACCAGTACAGCGGCAAAGAGCTGAACGACTCCTGGGAACTTCACGATAAACGCAGTGCGTTTGTCGGAACATTCTCAAGGTAGCTCACCAAAAATCTAGTGAGGCCATCCAGTTGGATGGCCTTTGTTTTTGCCAACAAAAGAGGCTCACTGCTTCTCTGACCGCTTCAGCAGCTCATCCAGGTATCGTCCCCAGATTGCCGGCCACGAATGCGTGCCGTGTCCGCGCGTCTGGTCTGAGATCGGCAGCAGTACGTACGTGCCGTTCTTCACGCGTTTAATATCTTTGTCGATCACCTGCAGCTCCGGCGGATTGATCAGATCGTCAGCGGAGTTGACGGCGGTAAGTGGCGCGGAGATTTTCTCCAGCCCAGGCTCAGGGTTGTAGTTTCGCGATGCGTCAAAGTAATACAGCATGTTGTTGGCGTCCGTGGTCTTCAAGCTCCGGGCGATGTAATCTTCCAGAAACTTGTCAGCCTGGTCGCGTGTGGGTGCACTCTTCTGCATTTGCAGCGGACTGCTGCCCATGATCAACAGCACCTGCAGCGCCGACACGAGGCCATGCGGCTGCTCTTTATACTCGCCGTTGTTCCAGTCGGGCGAGTTGCGAATGTCATCCATGATCATGCGGCGCATCATGCGGTTGCGTCCGGCAATCTCCACCGGCTGGCTGGCCAGCGGCATGGCCGCGTCCATGAAATCAGGATGCTGCTCCGCCCACAGCCACGAGTGCATTCCGCCCATTGACGTGCCCATTACCAGCCGCAAGTGATTCACGCCCAGACCCTGCGTGAGCAGCCGGTACTGGAGCTCGATCATGTCGTCATACTCGTAATGCGGAAAGCGCATGTGCAGGCCGTCGCTGGGCTTGCTGGATTCGCCATGCCCCACGTTGTCCGGCAGGATGATGAAATACTTGGTCGCGTCCAGCACCTGGCCGGGGCCGAAGGCGGCGCCGCAGAAGTTTGGTGTAAGGAACTGCCTACCGGAGCCGCCGGTGCCATGCAGGATCAGGACGGCATTGCGCACGCGACCGCTTGCGTCTTTTTGCGGCGTGCCGAATGTGTAGTAATGCAGCTTCACTTCAGGCAGTTGCTCGCCTGACTTGAACTGGAACGACTT
>DATAEJ010000290.1:0-5838 GCA_036258095.1 Candidatus Angelobacter sp.
CTGGGGGTAGACTCGCGCCAGTACTGGCACAAAGTCCGCGACGTGCTGGAGTTCGCTGACGTCTTTATCGGCCTGACCAAGCCGCTGATCTTCGGCTTTATCATCGCGACCGTGGGCTGCTATTTCGGGCTCTCCACCCGCGGCGGCACCCAGGGCGTCGGCCGTTCCACCACCGTTGCGGTGGTTGCGTCCATGATTCTAGTAATTATCGTTGACGTGATCGTCACCCGGTTCCTGATGGTCGTCCTTGGTGGCTGAATTTGACCGCAAAAAAACGGGACAGGTCTTCTCTGCCTGTCCCGCCCTGATGAGCTCCCTGGTTTGGGTGCTCCCCAATCTTTCAGTAGCGCCGCGGATATCCGTATCCGTAACCGCCCTGAGCGCCGTACCCCTGTTGATAGCCGCTCATGTAGGCCTGGCGATACTCCTGCTGGTAGTAGGTCTTGTTGCCGTAATTCGGCACCCAGCCACGGTCGCCATGCCTGTAATTGCTGTCCTGCGTTGGACGAAAGCTGTGTCCGGTGGCGCGATCATTGCGCCCGTCGTTCAGGCCGTCCTGATACCCAAACTGCGCTCCTGGATTACCACGCCCGTAGCTGCCATAGGCTCCATTGCCATAGCGGCCGTTTCCATACGGGCCGTTTGCATACGGGCCATTCGCATAGGGCCCGTTTCCGTACACCGGGTATCTGCGGTCGCCATGGTAATCGCGGTCCCTATCGTGATCCCTGTCCCTATCGTGGTCGCGGTCATGCCGGTCTCGATCGTGATCGTCCCGGTCGTGCCGGTTCCTGTCGTGGTCGCGGTCATGATCGTCGTCCCGGTCTCGATCGTGCTGGTCCTGGGCTACGGCTCGCACCGGATGCAGGGCAGCAAGGCTGCCGGCCAGTGCCAGCGCTAAAGTCCAGACGTGAATGCGTTTCGTAGTCATGCAAAAGTACTCCCGTTGCCTCAAAAATGGCGTCTTACAAAAGCGCGCGCGCTTTCAGGAACAGCGTTTACTCGCTGTTTACTTATCAGTTAATGGTTAGAACCCGCGCTTTTCGCTCTGGTTGCGGAAAACCAAGGTACAGAAACGTAAAGGTGAGTAGCTTCGGGGATTTACCAATTCCGCTCTACAGCTTTCGCCTGCCCCGGCGAGAGTACCGGACGTGCTATTCTGCAATTTCCCATGCGCACTCTTCTTGTTTTCCTGCTCCTGATCGTGACCGGCTGTGTGCTGCTGTTTGCCATGTCGGCCACGCCTGCCATCACCCTTCCAGCTTCGGTGACCGCCATCGGCCAGTCCACGCCCGTAAGCGTGCAGGTGAGCGACCCGCACGGCGTGCGCGAAGTGGCGCTCCGCATTGAGCAGAACGGTGAAGTCTTTACTGCCGGCGAAGCCCATCAGCCTTCACGTCGCATCCGCTGGCAAAAGAACGTGCCAGACGGTTCCTGGAAGTTCGCTGTTGGTGCCAAATCCACGCCGCAGCTGAAAGATGGCAAGGCGAAGCTCATCGTTGAAGCCACGTCAAACGACTTCCGCGGCAAAACTGCCCGGCTCGAACGCGAAGTCATGGTCGTGACCCGCCCGCCCATGGTGAGCGTCGATTCTGACCAGCACTACCTTTATCTCGGCATGGCTGACCTTGTGACCTTTACCCCGGCAGGTTACTGGACTGACGCAGGTGTCCGTGTGGGCGACCAGCGCTTCCGCTCCTGGCCCATGCCCGGTGGCAAGCCCGGATATTTCTCTCTTTTTGCCTATTCCTGGAACACGCCGGAAGGCACAGCGCCGCTGGTTTTCGCAGCCAATCCGGGCAGCGAGGCGACCGGCGGGATGGTCTATCAGTTCCCCAAACGCGAGCAGCCCAAATACCGCACCCGCGACTTGGAATTGAACGACGCCTTCGTGCAGAAGGTCGTCAATGAGCTCGACCCCACCGGCTCCGGCGATCTGGTGGAGCGCTTCGTGAAGATCAACAGCGAGATGCGCAAGGCAAACAACAAGACGCTGGCGGACCTGCGCTTCAAGACCGAACCGAAATTCCTCTGGTCGCAGCCATTCCTGCAGCAGCCCAACTCAAAGGTCGAAGCCAACTTTGCCGACGTTCGCAACTACATCTACAAGGGCAAACGAATCGACCAACAGGTCCACCTCGGCTATGACCTCTCCATCACCCAGCACGTGGGCGTGCAGGCGACGAATGATGGCAAGGTGGTTTACGCCGCTCCGCTCGGTATCTACGGCAATTGCATCGTCGTGGACCATGGCTACGGACTGCAATCCATCTACGGTCACCTGAGTGAAATCGACGTGCATGAGGGCGATATGGTGAAGCGCGGCCAGGTGATGGGAAAGAGCGGAATGACGGGCATGGCCGGCGGCGATCACATCCACTTCAGCATGCAGTTGGAGGGAATCCAAATCGATCCCAAGGAATGGTGGGATGCGCACTGGATCAAGGATCACGTGGCCAAGCGCGTGGATTTACCAGGATTCGGCGGCTAGGGGGCTGATCGGATACAGTGATGCGGCGGCTTTGCTAGCGCGTCGCCGGCTCCCCGCCTGCAACGCCGTTCTCCTCCCACGCCTGCAGCTTCCGGAGGATGTTCGCCGTGAAAGCATCAATCAGCCTGACCGCGCGGGTGATTGGCTGTGTCGGCTGCTCTGGTTTTTCAGCCGCTTCGAACGTGGATCGCAGCACGCCTTCGTCTTTTTTCACGTTCCGTCTCCCGGATTAACGGTCTTGAACTCTCTGGCTGAGTATAAGCAGGAATCCGCAATCCGACGCCGTAACCAACGTCACCGTCCGGAGTCCGAAGGTCCATGCCCCAAGGCGTGGGCGTGTCTGGCTGTGCCGGCATATGACGCAGCTACAAAACCAGCTTTTCTGCCAGATCTTTCTCTGCCTGCTGCAGGTTTTTCGGCGTCCCCAGGTCGCGCCAGTAGTATTGGTCGGCGCGGAAGCCGCAGATCTTCTCACCTGCTGCCGCGAGCCGCAAATAAACGTCGATAATCGAGAAAATTCCCTCTTCGCTGATCAGGTTCAGCAGGCGTGGCGAAATCACGTGAATTCCGGCGAACGCAAATGCCTGCTGGGTAGTTGAGGGTCGTGCAATCTCCGGCTCGCCGGTTTTCCCCACCCGCCGTCCACTCAACAACGTGCGATCGTCAAATAGCAGGTACCGCGAGGTTTCACGGTCTTGAACCGCAAGAGTGGCAAGAGCGCCGGTTACACGATGAGCATCTACCATTCGCGCCAGATCAATATTGCTGAGCACGTCCACGTTGTGCAGTATGAAAGGCTCTGGCGCGTCCTGGAAGAACCAGCCTGCCTTCTTCAGCCCGCCTCCCGTATCAAGCAACACGTCTTCCCGCGAGACTTCAACTTTCATCCCGAAATTCTCGTGCTCGCGCAGAAACTCAACCATGCGATCGGCGAAATGGTGCGCGTTTACGATCACTTCCTTGATGCCGTAGTGACGCAGCCGCGTCAGGGTGATCTCCAGCAGCGCATGGCCGTCGATTTCAACCAGGGCTTTCGGCCGGTCGTTGGTCAGCGGACGCAGCCGTGTGCCGAGCCCGGCTGCGAGCACCATGGCCTTCATCGGCCGATCTTCTCCAGCTCCAGGTGCCGCAACTCCACGTTGACTCCGTTCCGCGCATGCAGGCGCTTCGCGAGCTGTTCTGCCAGATAAACCGAGCGATGCTGCCCGCCAGTGCAGCCGAATGAAACCATCAGGTTTTTAAAACCGCGGCGCTGGTAGTCTTCCACGCTTGCATCAACGAGTGACGCAGCATGAGCCAGGTATGTATGCGCGCTCGGCTGTTGCTCCAGATATTCGATGACGGGAGCGTCTTTCCCTGTAAGCTGCTTAAACCGCTCTTCCCTGCCGGGATTGGGGATGCTGCGCGTGTCGAACACAAACCCGCCGCCGTGGCCGGCTTCGTCGCGCGGCGGCGCACCGCGATGGAAGGAGAAGCTGAACACGCGGACAGTCAACCTGTTCGGTTCCGGAGCCGTGGGGCGCACCCCTTCCGCTTCCTCACCCGTGGTCAAAGCCCGCAGCTTTTCTGATTCCACCATCGCCCGGAACGCGGCGGTAAGCGCTGGAAGCTGAACCGGGAGCTGCACATTGTCGAGCAGCCAGCGTACGTTCTTGAGCGCGTATGGCACGGATTGAAGGAAATGCGGCTTGCGCTCATAAAATCCGCGGAAACCGTACGCCCCCATAGCCTGCATCATTCGCACATAAACGAACCCATAATAGTGTTCGAGAAATGTCTCACGCTGGACATCGACGAAGCTCTTCAGTCGCTCCATATAGCGCTCAAGCAACCTGCCGCGCAGGGCCGGGGGCAGGTCCGCCTTGGCGTCAAACAACAGTGAAGCAATGTCGTAATGCAGGGCGCCCTTGCGTCCGCCCTGATAATCCAGGAAATACGGCTCGCCTTCCACCAGCATCACGTTGCGTGATTGGAAGTCGCGGTACAGAAAGTAATCGCGCGGCGCCGTGAGCAGAAACTTGATCAATCGACCGAAGTCCTGCTCCAGCGTCTGCTCGCTGAAACTGATTCCCGCCAGCTTGAGGAAATAGTATTTAAAGTAATTCAGGTCCCAGGCAATCGACTGCCGGTCAAAACTCGCCCGCGGATAACACACCTTGTAGTTCACGTCGCGTCCGGCTTCGATCTGAAAGCGCGGAAGCCAGTCCACTACCTTCTCGTATGCCTCCACCGCCGCTGGCCCGACGTTCTCCCCGCTCCGATTGCCGGCGAGAAAGTCAAACAGCGTCGTGTTTCCCATATCCTCTTCGAGATATGCGTTCTGCTTCAAGTCTTCCGCATAGATCTCCGGCACGGGGAGGCCATGCCGCCTGAAATGACGAGAGAACTCAAGGAAAGCAACGTTCTCCTCACGCACGCCATACTGTACCCCGATGGCGCTGCGGCCGGCGCCCGACAGGCGAAAGATGTTCCGCCCCGATCCGCCAAGCTGCCCTTGCACGGGCTTCACCTGCTCTGCCACGGTTTGGAAATGTTGTTCGAAAAGCTGCCGGAGAACGTCCATAGTTCCGCTTCGTAACCAACAAGATAACATTGAAACGCGTAGCCAGTCGCTCGCGCTTGAGACAAGACGTCCTTAAGCAGGAACTATGTTTCTTGCTCGCCAGTACTATACTCAGAGGCCAAATCCACTTATGGCAGGCAAACTTTTGACGATTTTGCGTCCGTGGTCCGTTTGTGTCCTTTTGGTCGTGCTTTGCTGCTGTGCGCCGGCGTTCATTGTCGCGCAGGCACCGGCACCTTCGCCTTCAGGGGCGTTCATGCCTTCGGTGGTCACTGTTCCCGCCGAGGCGCAGGCCGGCTCCAATTTCAATGCGAACCGCGCCACAGAGGCTTATCTGGCACAGATTCCGCCGGATGCGAAGGCTCGCTCGGATTCCTATTTCCAAGGCGGATACTGGCTCATCCTCTGGGATTTTCTCTATGCCGTCGCAGTAGCCTTGCTCCTCCTGAACCTGCGCTGGTCGGCGAAGTTCCGGGACGTCACGGAGCGTATCACGCGCCTGAAGCCGCTTCAGACCTTCCTATACTGGTGCCAATACGCCATCATCGCGTTCGTGCTCTCGCTTCCGATCTCGATCTACGAAGGCTACCTCCGCGAGCACAAATATGGCCTTGCCACCCAGACGTTCGGTCCGTGGATGGGCGATCAACTCAAAGCGCTGCTGCTCAGCGTTGTGTTGGGCGGGCTGGTGGTAACGGCGCTGTTTGGAATAGTCCGGCGGCTGCGCGAGACGTGGTGGATCTGGGGCGCTGTGGTCACATTCATTTTCTTCACGATTGGTGTT
>DATAEJ010000291.1:0-2822 GCA_036258095.1 Candidatus Angelobacter sp.
CAGGGCGTCAATCATTCCTTTCGTTTTCTCAAGCGGTAGGTCGCCTTCCTCGCTTAGGTCCATCTCGGCCAGCATTGCACCCTGCGGCTGGAAGCCGAGCGGAATGCGCAGCATGCGCACCATGCCGCGCACCGCGACGAGGGAGGCCATTACCAGTAGCGTGCAGATTACAATTTGTGCGCCGAGGAGCAGGTCCCGCATGGTTAACCGGCGCCGGGGCGTTGCATCCACCGGTCCACTCTTCATCGCTTGCAACGGACTGCTCTGCCAGACTTGTCTCGCCGGCATCATCCCGAACAGTAGCCCGCTTACGAGGGTCAGGATCAGGGCCGCCACGTAGACACGCACATCGACACTCACTGCCACATGGGTATAGGGCGAGTCTCCCATGAAGCTCGCCACTGACCCCCGGTTCAACGCGCCCAGCAACAGACCTGCGGTCACCAGTCCCGCTGCACCGCCCAGCATCGACAACACCATCGCCTCAGTAAGTAATTGCCGCACTAACCGCCACCGGCTTGCTCCCAGGGCGACCCGAAGCGCCAGTTCCCGGCTGCGATCCGCCGCGCGCGCTGCGAACAAGCTCGCCAGATTAGCGCACGCCGCGAGCAGCACCAGGAGAGCGAGCGCGGTCACGCTATAAAGAAATCCGCGGATGAGGTCACCTTCGTCGGCATAGAGTCCTGGACGGATCAGTCGCAGCGGCACTCCCGTGTCCGTCTTTGGATACTCCTTCGCCAACTGGGCCGCGATCGCGCTTAGATTTTCCGCGGCCTGCTGCGGCGTCACGCCTGGCTTGAGCCGGCCAAGTACCGTCAAAGGATGGCCCGTCCGATCCCGCAGGTGCTCCGCTTCGAAGTGGTTCACAACGGGTATCCAGTAGTCCGGCCAGACAAATTGCTCCGTGCCGTGAAACCGCGCCGGGGCCACGCCCAGCACCGTGAACTGATCTTTGCCGAGCCGCACGGTGGTCCCGACCACGCCGGGATCGGCGTTAAATGCGCTTCGCCAAAGACTATCGCTCAACACCATGTAGGGCGCTGAATTCGGACCGTGCACGTCCGCTTCGTGGAAGAACCGTCCTATCGCCGGCTGCACTCCCAGCACGTCGAAATAGTTGCCGGTAGCTGAATAGCCGGAGACATTTTTCACCGTGTCACCCCAGCGCAATCTTCCGGCCGAATATCCATCATAGCCGGCCAGGCCGCTGAAGGTGGCGTTTCGCTGCCGATAGTCTTCAAACGCAGGATACGACGTCGTCAGTAGTTTCCAGGCCGTCCACGGCTTGAGGCGAAGCTCATAGAGGTTCTGTGGCTCGTTCACATCCAGCGGGCGCAGCAGGACCGCATTCACTACTCCGAAGACGACGACGTTTGCCCCAATCCCCAGCATCAGAGTGACTAACGCCACGAGCGTGAACGCTGGCGACTTCCAAAGCACGCGCAGCGCATAGCGAATATCCAGCAGCAGGTCGTGCATGACCAGCAGGGGCTTTCGGGATCAATAACCGAGGGCCTTCTTTCGCTCCGCCGCACTGGGCAAAGGATCCTTGCGGGCTGTGATCGCTTCCGCGCCCGAGTCCTTCAGCTGATGAGCCTGTGTCGCGTTGAATTCGATATCTTTCGTGAACTCCAGCGGAAGGTCCGCCTCCGCATAGATGGCATGCACGGGGCATACGTCCACACATGCCATGCAATCAATGCAGTCCTCCGGGTGAATGACCACCTGGTTGTCCATCTCGTAGAAGCACGCGACGGGACAGACCTCTACACAGTCAGTGAACTTGCATCCGTTGCATTTATCGGTGACTACATGGGCCATAGCATTTCGTTAATTGATGGGTTGTGTAAAAGGTCGGCGTTACCCATCCAATAATTGGCGACCGATGGCCAGTCAATTCTGGTTTTAACATTAGTGTCACGCAACAGGCGGCGGATGATGCTCGCGGCCAGTCCGGAACAAAATGGCGATGAAGAAAGTGACGATCGTGCCGAAGCAGATCCACCACGGAAATGCGAGCACCGGGAGCCAGCTCGGTTGAGTATACAGTTGCGCACCGAAGATACTGGCGATGCCATTCGGCAGCCCACTCAATATCGCGACGACGATGAAGCCGATGATCATAGCGATGATGTTTCCGAAATCGTTGCCGCGGCGTTTGGTAAAAATTCCGCAGAGAAAGACCCCGAGCAGTGAGCCATATGTGTAACCGAAGATTCCCAGCGCAATCGGGATGATCCGCACATTGGGATGCACGATCACGAGGTAAGAAGTAATCGATGCAACAATGATCATCAGGATCGCAAACCAGACCGTGGCCCAGCGCACCGCGCGAAGACTTTGTTCGTTTGTCGATGCAGGGTTGATATAGGGCTCGTACCAATCGCGCGTGAAACTTGTGGCAAGGGCATTTAGTGCCGTGCTGAGCGAACCCATGGCCGTCGCGAAAATCCCAGCAATCAGAAGTCCGCGAATGCCCACTGGCATTTCGTATAAGATGAAGTGACAAAATGTTTCATTGGGCGTTTTCGGCAGCGTCGGATCGGGATGCGCTTGGTAGTAAACCCAGAGCAATAAGCCAACGCTGAGGAACGTGAACGCGATCGGAACGTCTGCGAGTCCCGAAAGAATAAGCGAACGGCGGCTGCGCCGTACATCCGGCGCAGTTAGCATTCGCTGTACAAAGTCCTGATCAGTGCCGTGGGTGCCCATAGTGATAAAGGTGGATCCGAAAAGGCCGGCGAAAATGGTGTACTGGATCGCAAACATGCTGACGATTTTTTGCCAGCCGTGCTTTGCTGGATCAAGGCCGGTGGTAATAA
>DATAEJ010000292.1:0-15341 GCA_036258095.1 Candidatus Angelobacter sp.
GAACTCAACCCAGATCCCATGTGCCGCGGACGGTGGAACCCACAGGCTTCCCTTGTCGCAAGATTCGCCGATCTTTGTCGGAACGCGGTTCGATCTCAGGATCTTTTCGGTGTCATCCATTCGACGTACTTCAATCCGGGCGGCAACAACAGTGACTGTGGAGGGCATAAGGAAGAGATTTCCTTCCGGCAATTCGGCACGAACGCCTTTGACTGCCCCTTCAAAACCGCAAAGGTCAATCGCAGTGAGGGATACTCCAAGGCCCTTCAGTTCGTCGCGCAGTTCAGGGCTGTCTCGCACCCACAAAGCAGAAAGCCGGACGGCACTGTTCTTATGTGCAAAGTATTGCGGTTTATCATCTGCGGCCTTGTTCCGCTGTCCGATAAAGAGTGGATGAAGCGGGCTTGTCGGTTGGAACGTGAACATGCCGGATTCTCCCTGAGCCTTGATCGGAAGAGAATTGAGTCTTGTCGCAGCCGCAGCGAAATCAGGTGCAAACAATCCGAAATAGACTGGCCCTTCCGATAACTTCATCTTTGCCCTGTACTCAGATGTAAGTGCATCGGCTGCCTTCGCAGCGGTAATGAGTTCGATTTCGGTGCCGTCGGGAAACTTGACGTGAGCGTTTGTGATCCCGTTGGCATGGAACCGCCCCGGCTTGATCTCAAAGCCCATCGCACGAAAGTCACGCTGTGCCTTTTCAAGGTCGGTAACTACAACCGGGATATGATCAATGCCGCTGATTACCGGATGTGCTGGCCCTGATTGCGCCTTCAGCACCAAAATGGCGCTTAATGCAAAAGACAGGAGAGCAGCTACACATGTATTTCTCTTAAGTCCCAAAATTCTTTTTAGCTGTTGCCTCAACTGTCTGTCCTCCTCGCCCTTTTTGATGAAGCTGCGTTTCTCACGACTTCGTCGTTTCTGACTCGCCGTCCCCGGAAGGAAACGCTAAACGTAACCCGATTTGGTATACAAGAACAATGCGGGCTTTCATTTCCCACGTTTTCTTCCTCCTGTTCTGCATATCCATACTCGCCCATGCTGAAACCAACCCTTCCTGGACTACACCCATAGCTCCGTTCCGAATTGCCGACAATCTCTACTACGTGGGGAGCCAGGAGCTAGCCAGCTACCTGGTCGTCACTCCGAAGGGAAATATCCTGATCAATGCCAATCTCGCTACTTCGCCCGCCCAGATACGCGCGAGTGTGGAGAAGCTGGGCTTCCGCTGGACTGATATCAAGATCCTGCTCAATAGTCAGGCGCATGACGATCACATGGGTGGGGCGGCCGAGGTGATTCGTGAGACGCATGCGAAGAACATGGTGATGGACGGGGACGTGAGTGTGGTTGAGACTGGTCAAAAAACAGATTTCCTGTCGCCCTCGCCAAATATCGCCGGCTACACGCCAGTGCACGTGGACCGAGTTCTCCACGACGAGGACACAGTACGCCTCGGAGGTGTGATATTGACGGCCCATAAGACTGCCGGCCACACGCGCGGATGTACCACGTGGACCATGCACTCTCATATCCCAGGGCAGCCAGCCGGAACATCCCGCTACATCATCATTGTGGGAGGGGTAGGCTTTTGGTCAGAGTACCACTTCATCTCTACGCCCGGTCACCGGGTAAGTTATTCCGGCATTGTTCAGGATTTCCAACATACATTTGCGGTCTTACGTGCTTTGCCCTGCGAAGTGTTTCTTGGAGCCCACGGCGGGTATTTCGATATGCTCACCAAGCTGGAGCACTATCCGCAAGATGGCCCCCGCGTCTTCATTGACCCGGCAGGCTATAGGGCATTTGTCGTTGCCGCTGAAAAGAAGTTCGAGCAGGCATTGAGCCAGGAGCGGGCCGCCGCTCGACATTGACCTTCCATTCGCTAAACGTGCTCTGATTGCGCCAGCTTTTTTTGCTTAGCGTCTTGATGTTACGCGCCCGGAAAAGCCGTGCCTCACGACGACCCCACCACCTCAAAGATTGCGATCTTCGCTGCCGGAGCGCCGTTCTCCTCCTCCTCTGGCGCGTACACCCGATGGTTCTCCGGGTTGATTGCCAGGCTGTGGACTTTCTTCTGCACAGGGACATCGCCCAGCTTGCGGAAGTGCGTTGGATCGTCTTCCTGAAACACTGAGATTGCTCCGCTATAGCATGCGACGTAGATGCGCTTCAGGCCGGCATCGAAGGCGATCACGTCGCCGCCCTTGGCCTGGGGAAAATACGCAACGGGCTGGTGGGTATCGAGGCGGAAGACGGTCATGAGGTCGTTATCTTCACAGGAGAGAAACGCCAGCCGGTGCTCGCTGTCGAGCGCCATTCCATGATTGCCTTTGCACTTGCCCACCGGATATTCAGCCACTTCCTTGTCGGTGGCCGGATCGATCTCCGCAATCATGTTCTTGTCCTGAAGATTCACATACACACGCCGGGAGACTGGATCGTAGCGCGGGTTACCGGTCTCGCTGGCAAAGTGAAGCGTGGTGATGACCTCATCTTTTCTTACGTCCACCACGGCTTCAGCCTTGCCGCGTTCGTCGGAAACGTAAATCTTGTGGAACGGCGCAGCATAGGCAATGCCGTCGGGCTTCGATTCCGTAGCAAGCTTTTTGATGAGCTTCATCTGCTCAAGGTCGATGACGCCGATTTTGTTTTCCTTCCAGTTGGACGTGTAGGCCTTGTTCACGTCGGACGCGATTTCCACGCCTTCAATGCCCGGCAGGTCCGCGAAGGTCCTGACCACTTTATTGGTGCGCAAATCAATGGCATAGAGCTGGCCTGCTCCAAGGTGAGTGGAAAAAAGCAGGTGGCGCGCGGGATCGACGATCAGATAGTCAAAGCGCTCACCCTTGGGACCGGGCACGTTGATGGAGCCAACCTGCTTGAGAAGACGCGGGCCGGATGCCTGGCTCTTGTTGCGCGACATGGCCGCGAAAAGCAGGACCGAGGAAAACAGCACCAGCCCAACTCCAACCAACGCCCCAACCAAAGCGACGAAGCGCTTCATAGAACCCTCCCGTAGTGATTCTACGCGGGGCTTCTTCCCTCTGCGCCCTCTGTGGTTGAAGCTTTTGGTTCTTCGATTCCGGCGATTACGCGCGATTCCGGCGATCCCCGTGATTCCGCGATCCCCGTGCTTCCGGCGATTACTGCGGTTCCCCTGCCTTTCCCACCGCTCCCTGGTCCTTGACTTCCTGAATGTTGGCCGGGTTGTGGCTGGGTTCGGGGCCGCCGTGCAGCGTGAGCTGGCCGAGGCGGCACTGGTTGATGGCGTCGCCGAGGATGCGCGTAGCTTCCTGCGGGGCGTGGAAGCCCACCGAGTTTTCCGACACGATGAAGTCAATCATGTAGCCGCAGCGGCGCTGGTAGTCGCGCGCTTTGGTGAGCTGCTCCGGCGTGGCTTTATCTTTGTTGGCCTTAATGTCGCCGATCAGGTCCATGAGCGAATCCAGCGCGGTGTTGCGCAGGTTGAAGAAGCGGTTCTGGATGTCTTCAGCGCGCGCCTTCAGCTCTTCTTCCGGAAAATGGTGGCAGGTCTGGCAGGAGCGGTTGATCTTGAGCAGCGGGCTGTTGACCTGGTGGTCGCTGATCTTGAGGCCGCCCTGGCGCATATATGGCATGTGGCAGTCGGCGCAGGCAACGCCGGAGCGCGCATGCACGCCCATGTTCCAGACTTCAAACTCAGGATGGCGGGCCTTGATCATGGGCGCGCCGGTATCGGCATGCTCCCATTCCTTGACCTTGCCTTCATCGAGGTGAGCGATGATGTCTTCCACGTGAAGGCCCTTGGTCCAGGGATAGGTAAGAGTTTTTTCCGGACCCTTGAAGTAATAGGTCACGTGGCACTGGCCGCAGACGAAGCTGCGCATCTCCTGGCGCGTGGCCATCTTGTTTACGTCGTAATTCTGGATGCCCTGCGACGCCTTGAGCGCCTTGATGCCTTCCATGAATGCCGGACGCGTGACGCGCAACGCCATGGTCTCAGGATCGTGGCAATCGATACACGCCACCGGATGCTGCGCGAGCTTGCGCGCGTCCATGTACTTCATGTGGTTCACGGCGGCGAACCCCTTCATCATGTCGCCCTGGCCGAGCTGGTTGTAAACCGTGACCATGGAGGCATGGCAGTTCAGGCACGCGCCGGGAGGATTGAACTGCTGGCGCTCGGTGAACGTCTGGTCCTCGAGCATGTAAGCATGGCCGCGGCGCTCGCGGTAGTCCTTGGAGAAGGAGTAGCCGGCCCACATGGTCTTGAGGCGCGGATCTTCTTCCAGCTTCGACCGCGCTACCACCGATCGCGGATCGGCCTCCGTCGGCGTGCGCGGCAGCGCTTCACTGCCGCCGAACTTCGTCCGCACCTGGTCGGCGGTGCGCCGATAGAGATCGTATTGCAGGGGGAAATTCTTGCCCCATATAGACGGGTCGGCGATGGTGTCATTCAGTTCCACCACGCGGTAAAACGGGTTCCGCGCTTCCTGCTTGCGCTCAAAGATGTTGATCAGCAGGGCCGTGATAGCGAATACCGCAATCGCGGCGAGGACAACCACTGTAATAAGGAAGCGGGGTCGAGTACCGTTACTCATGATTGCTCCGGAACGTGTTTGGCTGCGCCAGGTCGTTCTGCAAAGACGCGGCCGATTCGGAATGACCTACCGAAAGATGGCAGCGCGTACACTGCACGCCCTGCGCGCGGCCGTGAACCGAGTTGCTGTCAATGGCCTGCGTAATCGCTTCATGGCAGTGCCGGCAGGCGGACTCAACCACCTTGCGGTCGAGGTCTGTGATTCGAATCGTGTCAGGGTAGAGGCCGGTGGTGAAGTAGAAAGAATGAAAGAAGCCGTTGCTGGCCTTGACTGCATACTTCCCCACCAGGTTGTGCGGGGTATGGCAATCATTGCAGGTGGCGGCAGAATGGTGGCTTGACTTGATCCAGCCGCTGTACTGGTCATTCATCACGTGGCAGTTGGCGCAGGCGCTGGGATCGTTCAGCAGGTAGGAGTAGCCCTTGGCATAGATGAACGCGTACCCACCGATGCCGATGGCAAGACCAACCAGCAAAGCAAGAACCAGACTGAGCCGAGTCATCCGCATGAGCCGTCCTCAATTGGCAACCTCCATCTGTGTCAGCTCTTGTTCCGGGCTGCCAGCTGGAGCACTTGAGTCTAAATCGTGCGCAAGTTCTGATCGCTGTGACTGCGGTCACAGAGTACGACTGCGAAAAACTTTGTAACGGAATATCGCATGCGAGTCAACGCGACATGGAAAGTGCTCAGGAGATGCGATTGCACATCAGGAAAATCTCAACTCTCGACGGCGGTGTGCCATGCGACCGTAGTTGGATGTTCCAGCGGATACCCAAGGTCCTTCCACTCGCCGAATCCGCCCTGCAGCGGACGCACACGCTTGATCCCCAGCTTCTGCAGCTTTTGTGCCACCCGGGCACTCGTGGCTTCGTTGGGTCAAGTACAGTAGAGGATGATCTCCTCGTCGCCGGAGAGGGTTGCGGCCTTGACTTCCAGATCTTCCGGCAGCATGCGGATGGCGCCGGGCAGGACACGCGGGTCCGTGACGGAATCAAGCGGATGACGCAGGTCCACGATCACGACTTTGGTGCCGGAGTCGAGCATCTGCCGCAGATCACCTGGCGTGATGCGCGACTTGTAGAGTTCCTGCAGGAATTTGCGGCGCTGGATGTATTTCAGGCCGACGTTCGCGAGTAGCAGGAGAATGGCGCCTTCAAAGATGATGGCGCCCACGCGCGGCACCACATGCAGGTGCTCGACCGGCAGGTAGCCGGCGAGCATGAGTGCAAACACGAACACGGCTGTGCCCGCGAGGTTGGCCATCAGGAAGTCACGTTTGCGGACGCGACTCAGACCGGCCACAGCAGGTACGATATGCGAGAGCCCGGGAATCCACTTGGAGAAGAAGACGGTGCGCATGGCGCCCTTTTCCAGGAAGACCTTGGAGCGGCGCACGCAGCTGTCAGGCTCAAAGGAGATTCGGCACAGCAGCGAGAGCACGGAGTCACCGCGGTTGCGGCCCAGGCTGAACCAGACCTGGTCGCCCGCAATGCAGGCCGCCAGGGCGAACCAGAAGCCGAGGTCAAAGCGCATCTGTCCGGCTGCGGCGAGCGCGCCTGCTCCCACCAGCACCGGCGAGAGAAACAGCGGCAGCCCGATGCGCTCAGAGAGAGCAGCGAACAGCAGCACGGCGTAGGGATGTTGCGTAAGCAGATGGAAGACGGATTTCACGTTAGCGGCGGTTCCCTCTTCGAGTGTATCAGTGTATCGCAGCCATGAAAGTTGGGAACCAAAGCCGGTTTCAGGAATCTAAAGGCGAATAAGGAGAGCGCTTGATCCACGGTCTGGAAATTGTTCTTGGACTCTTTCTCATTCTTATCACCCTGTGGGAGACGTTCGAGACTATCGTGCTCCCGCGGCGGGTCACGCGGCACTTCCGGGTGACGCGCACCTTCTATCGGATGACGTGGGGCCCGTGGCGAGCCTTGGCAGCACTGCGCGGCAGCAAGAAGAAGCAGGACGTGATGCTCAGCTACTACGGGCCGCTCTCGCTGCTGCTGCTGTTCGCGTTCTGGGCCTTGTCATTGCTTTTCGGGTTCGCGCTGATTCACCACGGCGAAGCATCAGAGTTTCACGGAGCTCTTTATCACAACGGCTTTGCCAACGCGCTCTATCTGAGCGGCACCACGCTGTTCACGCTTGGACTGGGCGACATTGCTCCGGCATCGCCGCTCGCCCGCTTTCTTACCGTGCTGGAAGCGGGCCTCGGGTTCGGCTTCCTGGCCTTGGTCATTGGCTATTTGCCGGTTCTTTATCAGTCGTTTTCACGCCGCGAAGTCACCATTTCCCTGCTCGACGCGCGTGCCGGCTCCCCGCCGACCGCGTTTGAAATGCTGCGCCGCAACTCCGGCGAGAACATGGCGTTTGAAGCGCTCACTGAGGTCTTGAAAGACTGGGAAAAGCTCGCTGCTGACCTGATGGAGACGCACCTTTCCTATCCCGTGCTGGCATATTTCCGCTCGCAGCATGATAACCAGTCGTGGATCGCGTCACTCACGGCAGTACTCGATGTTTGCGCGCTGGCCATGGTTGGCCTGGACGGCATGTGCCAGTACCAGTCGCGCATGACGTTCGCCATCGCGCGCCACGCGCTGGTGGACCTGTGCCAGGTGTTTTCAGCCAAGCCGGATGGATCAGTCGACCGTCTTTCCGATGAAGACCTGGCGTACATGCGCGAAAACCTCCGCACCGGCGGCGTCAGGTTGCACGAAGGCGAAGCAGCCGACGCAGAACTGAAGCGCATTCGCGCCCTCTATGAGCCATACGCGATTGCGCTGGCAAGGCACCTGCGGCTGGAGCTGCCTCCGTGGGTGAAGCACGAAGTAGGCAAAGACAACTGGCAGACCACCGCCTGGCAGCAAAGGCAGAGCCTGACGCCTCGGGAGAAGGTGGCTGCCCATGATGATCATTTTTGAAAAGAAGCTGCTAGCCACTAGCTGCTAGCCTTTTTATCGCGTTTGCTCTGCAGGCTTGGAATTTTTCTGAAGCTGGCAACCACGGTTGTTCGCGATTCCGGCTATGCACTCCATCCAATCGCTCGCCGTTGGCGACGAAGATTCGCGGGAACGAATCTTTCCACCATTGGTGAGAGCCTGGCCTGATGTGTTGGTGATGTCGATTTCCGGGTAGGTTTCGCCAAGGACGCCGGCCGACTCGAGGCTTACAAAGGCGTCAGACGGGAGGTTCAGGGGATAGCTTGTTTGCAAGACCATCACAACTTCAGCGGGGCGATCGCGGAGATCGTCGCGAACACGAACGCTAATCACATGACCTACATCCACGCCTGCAACTCTCACTGGAGCGCCGGCGCGCAGACCATGAGCATCTTTGAAGTACGTTGTCAGCGTCAGCGTGTGACTTGACCGCTTCATCGCGGCAAACAGAACCAAGGCGCTTGTGCCGAGGAGAACGAGGATGAGGAGGCGGTATTTCACGGCAGCAGCTTTATTTACCGGCTCATTTTAGCCCTGCAGTCGAAAGCGGGAAAGTAGTTTGTCACAACAGCCCGTACATCGTTTTGCGAGGTCTAAAATAGTGACATGTCCACAACTACTTATGAGCCAGCAAGTCGTGCGGAGGCTGCCCGCCGGATGCTGCGCGCGGAAGATTGCGCGCTGTGCGTCGTCGATCTTCAGGAAAAGCTTTTGCCTGCGATCTGGGAAAAGGAGCGGGTGATCAACAACTCGCAACTGCTGATCCGGCTGGCGCTGATGCTCGAGATTCCAATCCTCGCCAGCACGCAATATAAAAAAGGACTGGGCGAGACGGTTCCGGAAATCGCCTCACTGCTGCCGGACGTGAAGTTTGTAGACAAGCTCGAGTTCGGCTGCTTCGGCAATGGCGATTTTTGCTCTTCCGTGGCCACGCTAGCCGGAAGGAATACGCTGCTGGTGTGCGGGATTGAAGCTCACATCTGCGTGACTCAGACCGTCCTGGGCGCGCTTAACAGTGGAAACGTTGTGCATGTCGCCGCCGATGCGACCAGCTCGCGTACCGAACTCAACTGGAAGATCGGCGTGGAACGCATGCGCGATGCCGGCGCTGTGATCTCATCGACAGAAATGATGATGTACGAGTTGATGGGCCGGTCAGGAACACCGGTCTTCAAGGAGATATTGAAGCACGTAAAGTAGCGAAACTACCCCACTTCTTCCGCCATCTCCACCAGCTTCTGTCCTTTAACTTTGGTTTCGCCGCCGACGAGTTCCAGCCGGATCGGCTCCTCACCGGAGAAATGTTCCACCAGCTCCGCCAGCTTCTGCGAATGCGTTACCACCCAGAGCTGCGAGTGCTTGGCGGCGTTGACCATCTGGTGCGCGAGCGGCTCCAGCAAATCGGGATGAAGGCTGGTCTCGGGCTCATTCAACGCAAGCAGTGCCGGCGGTCGCGGGCTGAGTAACGCCGCAAGCAGGCAGAGATAGCGCAGCGTGCCGTCAGAAAGCTCGCGCGCTCGCAGTGGACGCTTCAATCCCGGCATGCGCAGCAGCACGGCGAACATGCCGCTTTCTTCGTCGTGATCGATCTCCAGCGCCGCGCCGGGGAACGCCTGCCGCACTGCTTCGTGCAGATCTTCTTCGTGACCGATCTCGATAATGGTCTGCAATGCCGCCGCGAGATCGCGGCCGTCGTGGCCTAGCACCGGCGTGCGAACGCCAACCTGCGGGTGCCGCAGCGGCGATTCATGATCGGTACGGAAGTGATGATAAAACCGCCACTGGCTCATCTCAGAGCGCAGCGCGGAAAGCTCAGGATAAAGATGCGGTTCGCGGAGTTGCGAAAGAACAGACTCGGTCGGCAGCAGCTCGCCACTGTAGTCGGAGAGGCGCTCTTCGCGATCGAGAATCCATGAGTGGTCCGCGTTGCGCTCGAAGAACGTGACCTTCATCCCGCGCGAGCCGTCCATCCACACGCGTTCTTCTTTCACTTCGGGATCGAGATCGAACGCCGACCGGTATGGCTTGGGCAGGCCGCAAACCATCTCGTAATTGAACGTGTCAGTCTTCACGCCCAGGCCCATGCGTACCGGCTCAAGCCGGGCAGAAGGCAAAGAGCGTCCTTTGCGTTCGCCGGCCCAGAGCACCGACGCCATGCCGCCTTCTTCGGCGATCACGCGGGCAAATCCCCCGGCGGCCGCCTTGGCCAGAAGGAACACGGAGTTGTAGAGATTGGTTTTTCCCGAGGCGTTAGGTCCGGTCAGGATGTTGATGTGACGCAGCTTGAGCCTAAGGTCGCGAACCGAGCGATAACCGGTGACGTGAACTTCTCGTATGGGCACTGGGGAGTACTCACAAAATCCGCCCAGTTTCAGCGGGTGATGCCCAGCATTGTAAACAGATTCACGGCTCAAAACCAAGCTGCTAAATCGAGTTCGAGCAAATTCGAGCGCGATGGACGCAAACCCCGGAATGGACCTCCTCGCGGCCTGTCACATCCAGCCTGTGTCCGGTTTCGCGGACAACAAGGACGCGTTATGTCTCACGAACGAATACACCCGTGCTGTACGTCGCGCTCCGCTAATTAGAAAGCCGAAACTCACGCCTGCAATCCACAATTAATGTGCCGGGGCCCTTCCCCCTGCAAACCAGCGCAACGTGAATCAGTTTTCAGCAACAATCTATTAGTTTACTTAATAGTAAACTTCGCAGACTATTTCCTGTTTTTGGAAACATACTGCTCTTTTTTATCAGAATAGCTGCTGCATACTCTATAACCTTTCGCGGTCATGAATTGACCATTCAGTCGCAGTCGCTAACGCTACTCACACAATGAAAGAAGGAAATATGATGATGCGTAAGACTTTGGCGATCCTCGGTCCTGTTCTAGGCTTTTGCCTGGCCGCCTGGATTACTGCAGCGGCGCAGAAACCTGACAGTCCCTCGAAACCTGCAGCAGCCGAGAAAAGCTGGGACCGGGTCAACCGGCTCTCACGACAACTTAAAGCCGACGACCAGGAAACTACTGGTGAACTCGTGGATGCGGTAATGGCGCATCACGGTATCGACCCAGCGGTCTCCGCGATTGTACCGTCCATGAAAGACCGCCTCGTCAGGGCAGAAATGGAGTTTCAAAGCGGCCGGAGCAAAGGCGTTGCTGAAGAAGATGTCGTCAACGCCATTAATGACCTTGGGCGGAAGGTGAAGGCGCCTGACTTCGCCCAAACAAACACAGCGGAGGTGAGACAAGTGAGGCTGCGCATGTTGACTCTCTTCCCGGCAATGATCGGGAGGGGGCCGTCAGCAACTCGAGATGACTCCAATCCCCATTTCGACAAGTCCTTGAGCCCCATTGAGGCCTTTCACGTGGGCGCAACTTTGGTTACGCAAAAAATGTTCAACCCGGAGTTTCAGTTGTCCCCTCAGGAACTGAAGGCCCAGAACAAGACCAATACCAACAGGTTTGCGTCGATCCCAGAACGAGACCCGGAACGCACCCATCAGATGCTGTCTTCAGTTCATCAGGCGATCACCACGATGAAGCTGGCCGACATTCAATCGCAATGTGACAAAACCCTTGATCTTCTTGGGATAGGGAAATAGGAGCACACCATGTTAAGAACAACCGGATTTGTAACCATTTTGCTGGTTATGCTCGGGGTGACGTTCCTCACAGGTTGCGGTGGCGGCGGAAGCGACTGTAACAATTGTGAATCGGTTAACACCACGGTGGTCATCAACGGGATGCACCAAAAAGACCCGAGTGTGTTTGTAAGTGGTAACATTGCGATTCCGCCCTCAAGTGTTCAGGCCGACTGTACATTCAACTCCACAGGCAGCCAGAGCTTCACAGGGACAACCGACGCAAACGGTGTACTTACGGTATCTAGTGTCGCTATTGGAACCAATTGCGCATGGAGTCTGTTCCGAAACACCTCGAATCTTTGCCCAACCCAGAACCTTGTAACCCGGATTTTTGACGTGCCCGGGAAGAACTTCGAGTTGCAATGTGGGTCAGAGGTCAATACTTTCCTCGCGTCCCCGAACAAGGTCGATCCCACAGCACCACCGGCAACTATCACTATAACCGGGCAGAACATGGATCCGACCTATGCCATGCCCAGGGTTTACTTCTACGATCAAAACCAGACGGTATGGCTTCAGGTAACTGCAACCAGCGCGTCCGCTGATGGGACTCAGATCGTTATACCTGCAAGCCAGGTCACATTTCCCGATACCTATTACGCCGCTGTAGTATTTGTGTTGAGGGCAAATGGGAGCTGGGACGCCGTGGGCGGCGCGGCAGTGCGTGTATTCACTCCGATATCTCCGCCTCCCGGTGGTGGCGGTGGATGTACCGGACGAAATTGTCTTCCCCAGTGTTGACATGCGTTTGACACGGCAAGAAGGAGGGTTCCTCCTTCTTGCCAGACTTTTGCCACCTGTGTAGAGCGCTGGGTCGCTAAAGATGACTTCGAAATTCCCGTCTCACAGATTCTCTTTGGTGATCTCTTTCAGCATGGTTGTCTTGATGGCTTCTTCTCATTGTGGTGCCCAGACCGGGAAGCCACATTTAGTAGAAGTGGGGCCGGAGATCAATCAAATCTATTTACCGGTTGACCCTGTCGGCAGCGTCACCTACGAGCCGGGAGTCGGGGCAACCGGCGCATTGAACATAAGCCGTTATTTCGGTCTTGACGGAGCAATCTCGATCACACCTAATGCCGCCAACACCAAAACCAGCTTTGCAGGTGGACACCTTACTCAACTCGCTCTCGGAGCAAGAGCTGGGTTTACCTGGCATAGGGTCAGGATTTACGGAAAGTTGCGTCCGGGCGCAGCCAACTTTTCAAACGTGATAACCCGAGTGAATCCCGGGCTACCCGTCGCATTTCAATTCGGTCGGCTGACCGCGTTCAGTCTTGACGCTGGCGCAATCATGCAGATCGATCTGCTGAAACGCTTTTCCCTTCGTTATGAAGCGGGCGACACCATGATTCGCTACCCGCAGCGGACGGTGGTTGTCGGACTTCCGCCAAGCCCTCCGGAGACCACTCACAATTTTGAGTTCGGGATTGGATTCATGTTCCATTTCCGTTGAGTTTTGAGGACGTGACCCAGCCTGCGACCAGCATCCCCGAACCGCTATAATAGAAAGATTCAGCCACACTCCTGAGGGCTTCCGGGTGACGTGCCCGGCACCGCAGGCTCTGGGCTGGCTTTGGTGACGATGTCTCTCACTCCGAACGAACAGATCGTAGTCCGCGGCGCCCGGGTCCATAACCTCAAGAACATTGATCTCGAAATCCCTCACAATGCCCTTACTGTGGTGACAGGGGTTTCGGGTTCAGGGAAGTCTTCTCTCGCCTTTGACACCATTTATGCCGAGGGCCAGCGGCGCTATGTGGAATCGCTTTCGGCGTATGCGCGGCAGTTCCTGGAGCGGATCGAAAAGCCGGATGTCGACCTGATCGACGGCATCGCGCCGGCGATTGCCATCCGGCAGAAGAACACCACGCGCAATCCGCGCTCGACCGTTGCCACCGCGACCGAAATCTATGACTACCTGCGCCTGCTCTATGCGCGCGCCGGACGGACGTTCTGTTCCGTCTGCGGCGAGGAAGTAAAGAAGGACTCGATTGACGAGATCGCGCAGGCTGTCCTGGCCCTGGGCGAAGGCACGCGACTGAATGTGCTGTTTCCAGTTCGCGGCCTCAACACGGCAGCCGCCCCGGAAAAGAAGAAACGCGGCCGCAAGGCCAAAGCCGAAGCTGAAGCGCAGGCCGCCACCGCAAACGCCGCCATGCGTGATCGCCTCTTCGATCTTCGGAAGAAAGGTTTCAACCGGCTGTTTCAGAACAATCAGCTCTTTGAGTTCTCCACGCCGGAATCGTTGCTGGATATCGACTTCAGCCAGCCGCTCTTCGTGCTGGTGGACCGCATCGCCGTCGCGCCCGATCAGCGCAGCCGGATCGTGGAAAGCGCGGAACAGGCAATGCGTGAGTCCGGCGAAGTCATCTTCCAGACTGCGCCGCGTGAAGACGGCGAGGAGCCGAAGCGTTACCGCTTCTCCAACAAGTTCGAATGCAAGCACTGCCACACCGCGTATCAGGAGCCGGAGCCGCGGCTGTTTTCTTTCAACAACCCGTTCGGTGCGTGTCCGCGCTGCCAGGGCTTCGGCAACACCATTGATTATGACCTGAACCTGGTCATCCCCGATTCGAGCAAGACGCTCGGCGAAGGCGCCATTGAGCCCTGGACCAAGCCCAAGTACCGGACACTCCAAAGCGAGCTGCGAAAATTTGCCAAGGCCAAAGACATTCCCCTGGATGTCCCCTGGGCGGAGCTCGATCGCGACCATCGCCAGATGGTGCTCGAAGGCGGCGACAAGTTTCCCGGTATCCAGGGCTTCTTCGAATGGCTCGAGCGCAAGAAGTACAAGCTGCACGTCCGAGTATTCCTGAGCCGGTATCGCGGCTACGCGCAATGTCCGGACTGCAAAGGCGGGCGCCTTCGGACAGAAGCACTTCAAGTAAAACTTGAAGACAAGAACATCTGCCAGGCCAGCGCGATGACGGTAGCGGAAGCAGCAGACTTCTTTGACAACTTGAAGTTATCGCCGGAAAAGGCTGAAATCGCGGAGAAAATCCTGGAGCAGGTACGCGAGCGGCTGAAGTTCCTGAATGACGTGGGTCTGGAGTATTTAACGCTCGACCGCCTGGCCTCTACTCTCTCCGGCGGCGAGGCGCAGCGCATTCAACTTGCGACTTCGCTCGGCTCACGGCTGGTCGGCGCACTTTACGTCCTGGATGAACCTTCGATCGGACTGCACAGCCGTGACACGGAGCGGCTGGTGAACATCCTCCATGAGCTCAGGAATCTCGGGAACACCATCCTGGTAGTTGAGCATGATCCGGACGTGATGCGCGCGGCGGACCGGATTCTGGATCTCGGCCCCGGAGCGGGCGAAAACGGCGGACGCGTAATGGCCGCCGGCGCCTACGACGAGATCAAGAAGCTGAGCTCTTCCCTCACGGGTCGATACCTCAGCAACGAGCTCCAGATACAAATCCCCGTCAACCGCCGTCAACCGGGTACGCCGATGATCCGGGTGGAAGGCGCTCGCGCGCACAACCTGCGGAACATCAACGTGGAGATTCCGCTGGGAATGCTGGTGGCCGTCACTGGCGTTTCCGGTTCGGGAAAATCCACGCTGGTGCATGAAGTCATCTATCAGGCTTTGGCGGCGGAAAAAGGTATTACGGCTGGATTGGGTCCAGCCGCAGGCGGGTTCAAGCGGGTCGTCGGCGGCCAGTACGTGGCGGATGTGGTTCTGGTGGACCAGTCGCCTATCGGGAGAACTCCGCGCTCAAATCCAGTGACTTACATCAAGGCATTTGACGCCATCCGAGAGGTCTTCGCGTCAGTGCCAGAGGCGACGAAGCGTGGTTATGCCTCCGGACACTTCTCTTTCAATATCCCCGGCGGACGCTGCGAGACATGCCAGGGCGATGGCACCGTAACGGTCGAAATGCAGTTCCTGGCCGATGTGGAGTTGATCTGTGAGGACTGCAAAGGCACTCGCTACAAGCCGACGGTGCTGGAGGTCCGCTACAAGGGCAAGAACATCCATGAAGTGCTGAACCTCACGGTGCGTGAGGCCATGCATTTTTTCGCCGGGCATCCGAAGATCGTCGACAAGCTGCGGGTTTTAGAAGAAGTGGGACTAGGCTACCTGAGGTTGGGACAATCGGCAACGACGCTCAGCGGAGGCGAAGCGCAACGTATGAAGCTGGCGGCGCACCTGATTCCCGCAGTGCGG
>DATAEJ010000293.1:0-64362 GCA_036258095.1 Candidatus Angelobacter sp.
ACAGTCGGAAGCCGCGGCCCGGCAACCCTGGAAAATTATCATTTTCTTGAAAAAATGTCGCACTTCGACCGCGAGCGTATTCCCGAGCGCGTGGTGCACGCCCGCGGCTTTGTCTGCTACGGCGAGTTTGAAGCGGATGGCGTGATCGGCAACGAGCCGGCCGGCAAGTACACGCGCGCGAAGATCTTTTCCCAGAAAGGGAAGAAGACTGATCTCGCGATCCGCTTCTCGACTGTCATCGGCGGGCGCGATTCATCCGAAGTGGCGCGCGATCCACGCGGCTTCGCCATTAAGTTCTACACCGAGGACGGTAACTGGGACCTGGTCGGCAACAACCTGGCAGTGTTTTTCATTCGCGATGCAATCAAGTTCCCTGATGTGATCCATTCACTCAAACCAGACCCGGTCACATTCCGGCAGGAGCCGAACCGCATTTTCGACTTTATGAGCCAGACGCCGGAGTCCATGCACATGCTCACCCACGTGTTCAGCCCGCGCGGCATCCCGGCAAGCTATCGATATATGGAAGGATTCGGCGTAAACACCTACAAGATGGTGAATGCCGCTGGCGAGACGGTGCTGGTGAAATATCACTTCCATCCGCGCTGCGGCGTCGCCAGCCTCACGCAGGCTGAAGCGGAGAAGGTGCAGTCGAAGGATCTGGGCTCGGCCTCAAAGGATTTGTACGAAGCCATCGATCGGGGCGACTTCCCGCAATGGGATGTGTATGTGCAGATCATGGAAGATAATGAGCATCCTGAGCTCGACTGGGACCCGCTGGATGACACCAAGATCTGGCCGGAAGACAGGTTTCCCTTGCGCCACATTGGAGTGATGACGCTCAATCGCAACGTGGATGATCATCACAACGAGAACGAGCAGATTGCTATGGGCACGGGCGTGCTCGTGGATGGTCTTGATTTCTCCGATGACAAGATGCTGGTGGGCCGCACGTTCTCGTATTCTGATACGCAACGTTATCGCGTCGGCCCGAACTATCTGCAACTGCCGGTGAACCAGCCAAAAGGTGTGGATGGCGCGGTGCACACAAACCAGCGCGGCGGCCAGATGGCCTACGGAGTAGATTTGGCGCCGGGACAGAATCCGCACGTCAACTTTGAGCCTTCCATCCACAATGGCTTAAGCGAAGCCGAGCGGAAACCCTACAACCCGCCGGAAATTCGAGGGTGCTGCACACAAGCTGTCATCGAGCGGCGCAATGACTACGTTCAGCCGCGTGCGCGTTATTGCACCATGCAAGCCTGGGAACGCGACGAACTGGTCAACGTCCTCGGCAACTTGCTCTCGCAATGCGAGCGCGATGTGCAGGAACGCATGATCTGGCACCTGCTCCTGGTGCACGACGATTACGGCCAGCGCGTTGGCAAGGCGATTGGGGTGAGCGCGGATGATGTAAAGGAGCTTGGTCCGCTGCCCAATCAGGTGCTGACGAAAGAAGATGAAGCGCGCCTGAAGAAGCTCGGCAATAATGGCGATCGCATTGACGCGAATGCGTGGGGCAAGTGGACGAGTTCGGTCCCCAACTATCAGGCAAGCGCCCAGGAAGTGCTGAGCGGAATGAAGCATGTGCGCGCGACGAAAGCATCAATCGAGCAGGAAAAGGAGACTGAGCTGAAAGCGAGCTAGCTAGAGATAAACTGCGATCGGCAGTGATCTTGTAATTCCAGATTGTGACGGATAATGCCCGCGGGACTCCCAGGTCCTGCGGGCATTTTGTTTTTGTGTCATGTCGTTTTGTTCGCGCGGCGTTGTCGACGTCTGGTTCCATTTCGCAGCGGGAGATTTCTTCGTGCACATAACGGTGAGTGTGTCGGTTGCCTCCCGATGCGCGAGTGTCTGTACTTCCAAGAGAAAAACAAATTGAGCAGAGACTCTGGAATCTTGTTCCACGCTGCGGCCACGACTGTCTCACCGTAGTGTGCGGAACTTTTCGGGCGATTAGTTCCGCGCCGTCAGAAGGGTCCGGAGGAGAAGATCCTCCGAGACTCTTACTGACAAGGTGGGTATCCGAGGTATGTTTAAGAAGACGAATAAAAAGCAGCTCTCGGCGCAACCCCGCCAATTCGGGAAGGCATCTCTACCGGAAATCGCCCAAATAAATCGCCCCAAATCCCAATGCAGGAAAGGAAGCACGACTATGCAACGGAACCTAAGGCAATTGATCTGGGTCCTCATCCTTGTTGTGGGAGCCTCCACATTCTCCACTCTGCCGGCGTTTGCCGACCGGCGCGGCGGGCACAACTCCTCCACTGAGCGGCACGACCGCGATCGGGACCGGGACAGAGATCATGACCGTGATCGGGATCGGGACAGAGAACGAGATCATGACCGCGACCGGGATCGAGACAGAGATCGCGACCGCGACAGGGATCGCGATCGGGGCCATGAACGCGAGGTCGAGCAGGAACGGCATCGCGGACGCGACCAGAATCGTGACCGTGATCGCGAGAAAGAACGCGAGCACGAGCAGGAGCACGAGCACGAAGTCGAGCACGACCGCTAGTTCGTCGTTTTTCGCCGCTCATTAAACCTGAACAAGACTATCCGGATGTGCAGTGATGCGGCTATCGCCGTGCCGCGTCTCTGCCATTCCGCCGGCAAGCTCTACTCAATATTGCCGGTCTGAGAGGAGAGGACCCATGAACTGGTCTTGGAGATTAATTCTTTGCTGCGCGCTTATCGCAGCTGCATTCATCGCTTCCGCGCCGGCACAAACGGCCGGCGATCCTGTAAATCCTAAGAACGTCCACGATCGTCCTGACCAGGACAACAACGACCGTGGTCTCACCGCCTACGAAAGCTTCCGCGGCACATTTGATTCAATCGGCTCGCTCCTCAAGGTAGATTCTTCGGCGGGATACGACTTCAACCGTCACATCGGCATATTCGTCGGCATGCCTTTTTACATGGCGCACGATTCCGTCAACGCCGGCGCGGCTGCTGACCCTGTCCGCTCCGGAGTGGGCGACCTCTACTTCGGGGGGGACCTCTATTTCCCCAACCACATCGCGGATTACTCCACTTCCATCACCGTCGGCACGCCAACCGGAAATGTGAGCAACGGATTCAGCACCGGTCACTTCACCGCCGACTGGAACAACCGTTTCCGCCACTCGTTCGGCCGTTTCGCGCCTTACGTGAGCGCTGGCTACGGCAACACCGTCCCGGACAGCCGCGATCTCACGCGTACTTTCTCATCGCTTGGCCATGTCTTCCATGGTGAAGAAGGCGTGGACGTGAACCTCTCCCGGCGTACCTACGCCGGCGGCGCGGCCTATCAGGTCATTCCATTCGGGCGACAGGAGATTTTCAATCGCCTTGATCTCGTCGCCCATGCGCGTGATGACCACGGCAGCGGAGGCGGGAACAACAACGGCGGAAACAACAATGGCGGAAATGACGCTGGCAAGAACGGAGGAAGCGGAGAGCCTGGTGATAACGGTGGACCAGGCACAGGCATCAACGGCGATCAGCCGACGGTCGCCGGCAATGACTTGACGCGCGAGCACGGCTTTGACGCCTGGGTTGGCTTCGAACCCTCACGCGCCGTGCGCCTGGAACTGGGCTACTCGCGGAGTGTCACATTCAATCTCAACCGCTTGTCATTCAACGTAGGGATCAATCTCATGCGACTGCTGCATGCGCCTAACGCACACTGACGTTTTGCCCTCTGCGACGTTCGAGCTAGCGGTTGGCAGCTAGTAGCTGGCCGCTACAGATCGCAGAACCACGGTTCTATTCATATCTCAACGCCACCAAGGGATCCACCTTGGTCGCACGTCGTGCCGGGATCCAGCACGCAAACAGTGACACTGCGATTACCACCCCACTGACCACGGCAATCGTCAGCGGGTCTCTCGCTTTGACCTGATACAGCAAGCTGCCAAGTACCCTGGTTGCCCCCAGCGATGCTGCCGCTCCCGCCACCGCCCCCGCAACCGCCAGCACCAGCCCGTGACGAATGACCATGGCGACAACATTTGTCCTGCTTGCGCCAATGGCAATGCGAATCCCAATCTCTCGAGTCCGCCGCGTGACCTCATACGAGAGCAGCCCGTAAATCCCTGCGCACGCGAGCAGTACAGCGAGGAATGCGAAAAAAGTAGAGAGCTGCGCCACCAGCCGCTCCGTCGTGAACGTTGCGTCAATGCCCTCCTGTTCCGTCGCGATATCGAACATCGCCAGGTTGGCGTCGCGCTGTGTCAGCACGTTGCGGATCGCCGGCACCAGTGATTTTGGCTCAACCTGCGCTCGCACCATGAACACTTCGTCGCCCGCCGATGGCACGAACATAGTTGGTGCGATCTCCCGCCGCATATTCTGATCTCTCGTGTCCCCCGCTACGCCGATAATCGTGTATCCCGGCCCGCGGTGCGTACTGGGCGGCTCAGGCATTGCTTCTTCTATACGCTGGCCGAGCGGCTCGCGACCCTGCAGATAGTGCTGCACAAATTTCTGGTTCACAATGATCGGTAGTGGAGGCGACTTGGGATCAGGGTCTGTGCCCGGCGGCAGCGACTCTTGGGTGCGGGCCATCGCATAATCGGCTTCGCTGAAGGTCCGTCCTGCCTTGAGCGGAATCTGTGTAGTCGTGAAGAATCCGCGGCCTGCCCGGATGTAATCCGCCTCGGCTGTGTTCTTGTCGGGAGTCCCAGGCGGGTGGATATCCGTAGTCCAAAGCGAGCCGGAGACCAGCGGCATGGCCGTATACGTCACTGATTGGACGCCTGGCAATGCAGCAATTCGCTCCTGCAGGTCACGCTGAAGCGGATCAAGTTGTTCCTGCTTATAACCGGCCGTGCGCGCGTTAATCGAAAAAACCAGCACGTTCGTAGGATTGAATCCCAGATCGGATCCGCGCAAGTTTTTGAGGGTGCGCAGCAGCAATCCGGCGCTCACCAGCGCCACAATCGCAAGCGTCACCTGCGTGACAACAAGAGCGTTCCCCAGGCTCAGCCAGCGTCCCCGCCCGGTCGTGCTCTCAGAAGCTCCGCTTCCGGATTTCAGCGCGGGTGTCAGGTCGACCCGCAGGCTTCTCAATGCGGGCGCCAGACTGAAGATCAGAGTTGTCAGCACTGAAAGGCCGAACGTAAACGTCAGCACGCGCAAGTCAAGCTGAGGGTCCAGGTTCAGCCCGCGCGGTCCCGTGCCCGCCAGGGATAACAGCAACCTAGCTCCCCATCTCCCCACCAGCAGTGCGAAACATCCGCCGGCTACTGACATCGCTAGCCCTTCAATCAGCAGCTGAGACATTATTCGGCTCCGCCGCGCGCCCAGCGTAAGCCTCACTGCAATCTCTCGTGAACGGCGCGTCGCTCTTGCCAGCAACAGGCCTCCAATGTTTGCGCAGGCGATGAGCAGAACAAGACCCACCGCCATCATCACCACGTACAAAGGTTCAAGAGTTCGATCTCTTCCTCCATCCAGTCCCTTCTTTGCCGGAAGAACCTGGAGCGTGGGATTCTCCTCCGCCTTGAAAATGGGTTGGTCTCCGTGCAGCGTCTCATTTCGGAACATCAGGTTGAGCGCAGCTTCGGCCCGCTCGCGTGGTACTCCGTCCTTTAGTCGTCCCAGAATTGCCAGAAACCATGAGCCCGAACCTACTTGTGCTTTGGTGAAACGTTCGGCGATCAACGGCTGTGCGGAAAATGGCACCCAGACATCGGTCTGGTCACCTGGCGTCATCCCTTTAAATCCTTTTTCCGCTACCCCGACAATCGTGACTGGCACACGGTTGAGTAGTACTTTCCTGCCTACCGCGTCCGCTGCGCCTCCAAACACGGTCTGCCAGTATCCATAACTCAGCATTGCCACTGCGGGCGCATTCTCAGAATTGTCATCGGGTTGAATGGTTCGCCCCTCTGCTGCAGTTACTCCCAGAGTAGAAAAGAATCCGCCGGATACATACTCCATCCTGTTGATCACGCTGGCTGGCCCGTTTCCGCTCAGGCTGATGTTGCCTGTGAGCGTGTAAGCCGCCACGCCGGAGAAAAGGTCCTGCTGTGCTTCCACTTCTTTTAGGATAGGCAGGGAAAAACTGCACCCTGAGGCGTCGGCTTCCTGAAACTTCGTCTGACACGCTCCAAAATTCCGGTGTTGCCGAAGTCGGGGATGGTGGTGCGCCTGCCACCGCAGCAACACAAGTTCTTCTGGATGCCTTGCCGGAATTACGCGAAACATCACCGAATCGATCAGGCTGAAGATCGCGGTGTTCATCCCGATGCCCAGGGCCAGGGTTACCACCACGATGGCTGTAAACAACGGCGTCTTGCCGAGAATGCGAAATGCGTAGCGCACGTCTTGCCGCAGTATTTCCAGCCAGTGTGCCCATCGCACCTCAGACACCTGTTCCCGTGCCTGCTGGACTCCGCCAAACGAGATCAGCGCCTGCCGCCGCGCCTCTTCCGGTGTCATGCCGGCCGCAATGTTCTTCTCGATCTGCCTCTCCAAATGAAAGCTGAACTCTTCATTGCTGTCATTGGCCTGGCTTTTTCGCCTGAATGCGCTGAGGAATCTCATCCTGCTATCTCCCTGCCTTCCCACTTAGCTCTGCTGGAGCACCAATGCAATCGCGGCCGAAAGCTTCTCCCACTCCCCCAGCTCCTTCTCCAGCTGTTTGGCGCCTGACTTGGTGAGTGAGTAGTACTTCGCGCGGCGATTGTTTTCTGACGTGCTCCATTCCGACGCCACCCAGCCCCGTTGCTCGAGCCGCGCCAACGCCGGATAGAGCGACCCCTGTCCCACCTGAAGCACTTCCTTGGATACCTGCTCAATGCGCTGCCCAATGCCCCAGCCATGCATCGGCTCCAGCGCCAGTGTCTTCAGGATCAGGAGGTCCAGCGTGCCCTGTAAGAGCTCAATCTGGTTCCCCATACCTCTCCTCTCGAATGTCGACAGCAGATTAGACCTCGACTCTTGTCGAATGTCAACAACAAGCCATCGAAACCCCTGGCTGCCATTAGGCCGTGCGCGAAGTCTCAGGTTCAGGATCTTGTCTAAGCGAGAGAGGGCGTAAGCGGTGCAGAGTTGTGCAATGACGACTGCGACTTGATCAGTCCAACTCAGCGTTAATCAGTGGTGAGGTTTTAGACCGCTTCCTGGGGAGTCTGCTTTGGTTTGGGCTTGTTGGCCTCGGGGGCCACGACCTGTTGCTGCTGCGCGAATGCAGCGGCCGCTTCAGCCGCGGCCTTGGCTTCAAGGATTCTTGTTTCTTGATAGGTGTAGGCGATGCGATGAATGATTGTGAGGGTCGAGAGCACCGCCAGGATCCATAGCACCGGCGCCATCGCTCCGGCCCAGGAGAAGCACGCGCCAATGATCACCAGCACGATGCGCTCCGGCCGCTCCATGAACCCCACTTTGCATGAACCAATGAGCGACTCGGCGCGGGCCCGTGTGTAGCTCACCATCAGGGAACTGACCATCACAAATGCGACCAGAACCAGGTAGAAGAAGCGATTTGCCCGGGCATAGTAGACCAGAAGGCCGAAGAACAGCGCTACGTCACTGTACCGGTCGATGACCGAGTCGAAGAACCCGCCGAAGATCGTGACCTGGTTGGTCGCACGCGCCACCCGGCCATCCACCATGTCAAAGATTCCGGCCCCAATGATCACCAGTCCGGCATAGAGGAACATGCTGTTATGGTTCTCGGCGTTGGCGAAGCCGAAAAACAGGGCGGCAATCGTGTTGATGACCAGCCCGATGAACGTAAGCACATTGGGCGAGATGCGGGTGAGAGCCAGACCACGCACTATGGCGTGGAGCAGGACCCGGCAGGCTCGGCCGAACGCTCCGGTCCAGGTCATTGCGCCTCTTCCTCGTGAATGGTGGTCAACTGCAAAATCTCCATCTCGCGGTTCCCATTCGGGGTCACCACGACCGCCGTATCGCCCACTTTCTTGCCCATCAGCGCCTTGCCAATAGGGGAGGTCGTTGAGATCAGCCCCTTGGCTACATCGGATTCTTCGCTGGTTACTAACTTATAGTCGATTTCTTCTTCTTTTGAGTTGTCAAACACTCGAACTTTTGACCCGAAGGCCACCCGGTCACGGGGGATATTGGACAGGTTGACCAGCGCCAGTTCACTCATGCGCCTCTTAAGCTGCCCCAGACGGGCGTTCACGAACTCCTGCCGCTGCTTGGCCATGTGGTATTCGGCGTTCTCGCTCAGGTCCCCCATCGCGACGGCCTTTTTGATCTCTTTGGGAAGTTCGTGCGCCAGCTCGTACTCCAGGGCGCGGATTTCTTCTTCCAGTTTCTTCTTGATGTGCTCGGGCATGTGTCAGGGAATAAGAATGCTCTTCCTGCCGCAGCTACTCCGGCCGGTTACCAAAAAGGCAATTATAAACCCGGGCACACCAAGGTGTGAGTCCTACCCCGTAAAGGTATGTAACCGAAAGATTTATCAGATCACCTGCTGCTGGCCTATAAATACTTGCCTTCCGACTTCAAAAAGTTTATAATCTTTTTTGTCTAAGCCGTTTCCCCGCAGAGAGTTACCTCTTCTTGGGTGTTTCATGAATGGTCAACTGAGCTTTCAAATCGGCGACAAGGTTGTTTATCCCAATCATGGCGTCGGAGTAATTGAGCAGATCAGCAGTCGCACAATCGGCCCCATCGTTCAGAAGTTTTACCTCCTTAAAATCAAAGCCAGCGCCCTGAAAGTGGAAGTCCCCTTTAATAACGTAGGTACCGTGGGACTGAGGCCGGTGGTGAAGAACGGTGAAGTCAACAAAATCCTGGCCTTTTTGAGCGACGGTAAATGCGATAACCACCAGGACTGGAAATATCGGTTCAAGGAAAACTCTGACAAGATGCGCACCGGCTCTCTGCTGGAAGTCGCGGTGGTGCTCAAGAGCCTGCTCCTGCTGGCTAAAGAGAAGCCGCTTTCCTTCCGCGAAAAAAAGATGCTGGAGCGTGCACGCTACCTCCTGATCACTGAGTTGGCCATGGCGCGCAACTCCGAAGAGCCCGAAGTCGAGGAAATCCTGAACAAGTCGCTGGCCAAATGCAAGCTCAAGTTTCCAGAAGTTACAGCTGACGCTTAGCGCGTCCAAGTTCTTAGCCTTGAAAAGACGCGGCATGCCGCGTCTTTTCTTTTTCTTGTCTCGTCCCAAGCGAAAGCGAGGGGTCCCTATCTCCATCCATCCTCTTCGGGCTGTCCAGCATTTTCACCGTCCACGAGCGACGATGCCCCGGTTCAATGATCCAAGATTACATGAGCTATGAACCGGTCTAAGAACGTCCGCTCCAGCCATTCCCGGTGCTCAAATTAGTGTTTTCTTTGCATTCCCATCCCACTCTGGAACGTATATCTCTTCTATGGAGGACTCATGCTCCGGGCTGCTTCATTCCTTCTTCTCATCATTTCGACGCTCTGCTGCGCGCAGGACCGGCTGCGTGTAAATACCAATCTGGTGAATATGTCATTTTCCGCCCGTGACTCCAAGGGTGGGCTGGTCGAGAACCTGACCAAAGATGACCTGGAAGTCCTGGAAGACAACGTTCCCCAGAAGGTCTCATTCTTCGTTCGCAGCTCTGATGTGCCGCTGACCCTCGGCCTGATCGTCGATTACAGTGACAGCCAGGAGCACTTCTACAAGAAGCATCGCCACGATCTCGAGGTCTTTCTCAAAGACGTGCTTGGCCCCAATGACAAAGTGTTCCTGATCGCTTTTGGCAACCATCTCCGTCTTGTGAGTGATGATTCGCAGAACGGCCAGGAGGTGCTTGACCACCTGCGCGAGTTCGATAGGGGCGAGCGCAATTTTCCAGAAATCGGGCCCCGCATGGACCGCGAATTGGGCACGGCCTTTTATGACTCCATCTTCTATTCCGTCGAAGAGAAGCTCGCAAAACAACAGGGCCGCCGCGCGCTCCTGATCTTCAGCGACGGGGAAGACAACTCCAGCTCCCATGACATGATGACCACCATCGAATCGGCTCAGGCACACAACGTCCCGGTGTTTTGTATCCGCACCACCCAATTGAAGCGTGGACAGATGACGGCCCGGAACCAGTACGGTATTCGAGTCATGGATCGTGTGGCCCGCGAAACCGGCGGCCGCCACTTCGACGCCTCCACCACCGACGCTCGCGATTATCTTCGCGAAATTACTGATGAACTGCGCAGCTCCTACGAACTGGCCTACTATCCCACCCGCCCCATGAAAGACAGCACCTTCCGCAAAGTTCTGATCCGCGGCAAAGAGAAGGACCTCGTGATCCGCGCCAAAACAGGATATTTCTCGCGATAGTGGGTGGGCAGGTTGCCGCCACAAACGCTCAAACAGAACCTCCAGGTCTCGTTGCCTAATGCTCAACACTGGCTCTCTCCCTCTCGAGGATCCATCCCGAATCCCGAGCCGGAGCAGCCGCGACGGCGAGGGTGAGGGACCTGCTCCGTTGCCAATCCGCGGAAGCTACCCAAGCGTTGGGTTTGGTTTGAAATCTTCTGTGCTCAATACTTCCAGCGTCGTGAGGAGCGAAACGTAAGTTCCCCCGGCTGGAGCGGAGCCGAACCGAACCGAACAGGCCTTATCCTCTTAAGTGGCTAGCGCCGTACGTGCGACACCTACGAGCGACCAAACAAAAACTGTCACCTACTCTGCCCTGCCCAAATCTAATCACACATGATCGTCATCCTTTTCCGCTCCAAGCTCACCCCCGCCGCCGGCGAGGACTACGCCAAAATGAACAACTTTCTCTCCGAATATGTAAAAGACAAACCCGGCTTTGTGGCTGCTAAGAGTTTTCGGGCGGAAGATGGCGAGCGCCTCACCCTGGTCTGGTGGCGCGACCGCGAGACCCTGGAGCAATGGCGGACTGACATGAACCACGTGGCCGCCAAGAAAGAGGGTCGGGCGCAGTGGTACGAGTACTACAAGATCGAAATCGCCGAGGTGTATCGCGAGAGCTCGTTTGAGCGGAAGTCAGAAGCCACTGCTGCAACCGGGGACTGAGGCTCACCGGTATTTCTCTACCTCTACAGGTTTATGGGACTCAGGACGATGTTTCGGGGCTGAATGCTGACTCCTGAGTGCTACTTGCTGGTTAGTGCCCAGTCTTTCCATCCAGCAAATCCAGCATGTGCCCCAGGAGGCCGATCACCGCTGCCAGTGATTCGGTCGCGCCCGCCGGACTTCCGGGGAGGTTCAAGATGAGAGTCTTGCCCCGAATCCCACAAATCCCACGGCTCAAAGCAGCGTAGGGAGTCTTCTTTATACCTTCAGCCCGGATGCGCTCGGCAACGCCTTCTACCAGTTTTTCCACCACCGCTCTCGTCGCTTCCGGCGTAACATCTCGCGGAGCGATTCCTGTTCCACCGGTCGTCACCACCAATCGCGTAATCTCCGCGCATTCAATCAATCGTGCCTGGATCTTGTCTCTGTCATCCGGCAGTACGCTCTTGTGCACTACGTTAAACCCCGCAGTCTCCAGCGCCTGCGCCACTGCCGGACCGGAAAGATCATGGCGCAGTAATTGAAACGATGAATCGCTGATCGTGAGTACGGCGGCTGTTTTCACTTGGCGGGCGTCCTGGTCACGCTTCCAGCACGTTTTCTTCGGCGTCTCGGTTGGATTCATCGAGCAGCCGCAATCCTTCCAACAGCAGTCCCTGCGTGGATTGCGTCGTAGTCTGCTCCGTGCTGGTGCCTTTGAAATCGATCTCGAAATTCCCCCCGGTCCAGCTCAGCACCTTGTAGACCGCCTCATCGCCCTTGGTTGCCCCGTAGGTCGCGTGATGAATCTGCCCTTCGTTGAAGAACATCTGGCAGCGGTCTGCGCTGTTGGTCAGCGTGAGTGCGCAGGTCTTTCGGCCCATGTCGAGCGACTGCAGCAGGTCCAGGACGTTCATCTGCGCCAGGCTTCCGCGCAGCACTGAATCTGCCGGCGCTTCACGGGCCATTTTTTCCAGTGAAATCTTGTCTACTACTTTCTTGATCTTTGCCGCGGCTTCCTTGATGAAGAATGGCTTTTCCAGGAAGTCTTCCACCGTATCCTGTACTGGCTTCAGTTTTTCGTTCAGGTCGGCTTTGCTCGCCATCAGGATTACTGGAACAGAGGCGGTCCCCGGGCGCGCTTTGAGCTTCTGCAAAAGCTGAACTCCGTCCATGCCGGGCATCGCATGGTCCATCAGAATCAGGTCCGGTTTCTCGTCAATGGCTTTGAGCAGCGCGTCCGCGGAATCGGCGAGCGGCTGCACGATGCAGAACTGCGCAAGTGCTTGCCGCAGCATCTCCAGCACCATGGGATTGTCGTCGACAAGCAGAACCTTGATATTGCTGGGCATGAGACCTGTTTCTTACTTCGATTTCGGCGCGTGCCGCTGGTAGTCGCCGCTCTTCCCGCCGGATTTCCGCTCCAGGACGACTTCCCGGATCACGATTCCCTTGTCCAGCGCCTTGCACATGTCGTAGACGGTGAGCGCGGCCACGCTGGCCGCTACCAGCGCTTCCATCTCCACGCCGGTCTGGGCAGTAGTGACCGCGCGGGAGTGGACCTGCACGCCATTTTCGCACACGCTCGTGGTCACATCAACGAAAGACAATGGCAGCTGGTGGCACATTGGTATCAGCTCTGAGGTTTTCTTGGCTGCTGAAATCCCCGCAATGCGGGCCACCTCAAGCGGATTTCCCTTGGGGTTCGAGGGCAACGCCTCCACGACCGCGCGAGACATCTCCACAAAAGCTGATGCTTCGGCTTCGCGCCTTGTCTCTGACTTCGCTGAGACATCCACCATGGTTGCGCGGCCCGCGTCGTCGTAATGGGAGAGCTTTTTTGTTTTCGTCATCAGCGTAGAAGGATTGAAACCGTGTCGCCGGCACTGAGTAACTCGCGGTCCGGCGGTACTACAAGATAGCAATTTGCCCGCGACGAAGCGGCCAGGTCGCCGGAGCCGTGCCAGGCCACTAATTCGACTTCCGGATTGTCGAGCCCGCCGCGCAACAACGCGGGAAGAAATCGTGTCAGCCCTGTCTTGGTCTTCACGTCTTTGCGGAGTCTTGCCTGCGCAACCGGGTGCCTCTCCGGTGCAGCGCCATTCAAAGCTGACAGAACGGGCCGCACGAAAAGGTCGAAGGTCACCATGACGGAAACCGGATTGCCCGGAAGACCAAAAAACGGAACTTTCCTTCCCGATTGCGTGATCTCGCCGAATACCAGAGGTTTGCCCGGCTGAATCAACGTGCCGGTAAAAAAGAACTCGGCACCCAGATTCTTCAAGACATATTCGACCAGATCGAATTTTCCCATGGAAACGCCGCCCGAAAGCAGCAGCAAGTCTGCCGATGCCAGCGCGGCATGGACCAGCACTTCAAGTTTCTTTTCTTCATCAGGCGCTGCCGGCAGGATGAGTGGTTCGCCGCCTGTACTGATGACCTGAGCTGCCAGTGAATAGCTGTTGCTGTTGCGAATCTGGTGCGGCTCAGGTATTTGTGCAACATCCACCAGTTCATCGCCGGTGGCCAGAACGGCCACGCGCGCGCGCCGAAACACTTGCACGCTCGAGTACCCGGCGCCGGCAGCCATCGCAATTTGTGCCGGGGCCATGCGGGTTCCCGCCGGCAAGAGCTCTTGTGCTTGGATGGCTTCGGCTCCGCGTGGCACCACGTTTTCACCCGCGACAACAGTACGCTCCACTCGGACTAAGCCGTTCTGTTGCGCGGATGTGTACTCCACCATTACCACCGCGTCGGCTCCTTCGGGCAGGGCCGCGCCGGTCATGATCTCCACCGCCTCGCCGGAATTGATCGTTCCATCGAATGTTCCGCCCGCTTTGATCTGACCCACCACGTCGAGCGCCACAGGAAGGGAAGAAGTGGCGGCAGCCCGTACTGCATAACCATCGCGGGTTGAGCGCGCGAACGGCGGGAAATCTCGGTCAGCGACAATGGCGTGTGCGGCAACCCGACCTAGCGATTCGAGCAGGCGTACGCTCTCCGTGGCTGGCGTGGGCACATCTGCGGCATAGCGTCGCACCCGCTCGTACGCCTGGTCAAAGCTGAGAACGCCTGCTGTTTGTGCCGCCGTGGTCATTTGACTAGATTGTATAGCCACTCTCTGGCGCCGATGCGCGCCCGATAGCACATCCCCGGTCAGATCGCCCACATCGTATCCCTTCATAACATGGAGGACTGATGAAGAGGGGTGTTTCCGCGTTTTTGCTTGGCGCTGCGGCAGGCATGCGCAGCATGAGCGCGCCCGCGATCCTGAGCTACAGAATGCGCCGGCAGCATTCCGGCCCCGCTTTTCTCATGAACTCCCGCACGGTCACCGCCCTTGAGTTGGCTGCCGTTGCTGAGTTAATCGTCGACAAATTGCCCGGTTCACCGGCACGCACCGCGCCTCTGGCTCTGATCGCCCGCATTTGCTCAGGAGGTTTTGCGGGAGCCCTCATCGCCGGTCACAGGCGGAACGACCGTGTGTTCGGTGCGCTGCTGGGAGCAGCGGGAGCTGTCGCCGCCGCTTATGGCATGTATTTCGTCCGTAAAGCTGCGGCAGAAAAATCAGGCCTCCCGGACTCGCTCTTTGCAGTTGCTGAAGATGCGTCTGCTGTCGCTCTCGCCTGGAAAACCGCGGCCTGACTCAACAAAAAGGGCGGCCTCTCGGCCGCCCTGCAACGCCGGAGTCTTTCCTGACTATTTTTTCTTTCCGCTCTTGTAGTTTGTTTCGATCTTCGCTCCAATCGCCGTAAGCATCTGCTTCACGTCATTGGCATGCTGCCCGTCCGGAGCGAGTTCCAGATACTTGTTAAGCGCCTCCGCGGTACCTTCTGGCGCGGTGTATTTGCCGCCGCTGTCCAGCTTGCCCTGTCCCATCATCAGCGAACCTTTGATGAAGTATGCGTCGGCTTTTTTGGGATCAGCGGCGATGGCCTTGTCGCAGGCCGCCAGAGCGCCGTCCGTGTTGCCGGAGTTGTACTGGGTGGCGCAAATGTTGAAGTATGCAGTACCCGGGTTCGGATCAAGTTCGGCGGCTTTCGTATAGGCAGCAACCGCTTCCGGCCCTTTCTTCAGTTTGCTGTAAGCGCTTCCTTCATTGCTGTATATCTGGGTAAGCGCGGTTTTGATCTTGGCCGGATCAGACGCGGGATTCTTCGGGTCCTGTTTTGTGTCCTTTGCCAGTTGAGCGCCCTTTTCGTAGTTTTGGATCGCTTCTTCGTACTTGCCCAGGTTCAGCTGCACGTCACCGAGCGCCTTCGGATACTCATAGCGCGACGGGTCAGCGGCGATGAGTTGCTGAAGCGGAGCTTCGGCCGCTTGCCAGTTTTTCTGGGCCATCGCCTCCTGCACTTGGCGGATGATGGTATTCATGCTCTCCGCCTTGGCATTCTGGGCCTTAATCGCGTCGATCTGCTCCTTGCTGGCGCCACCCTTGGCATTTCCTTCCGTTAACTCGATATTGACATCTTGCTCACCTGCTCCCTCAGCGGCGACCATTCGTTTCACCGTATACACCTTTTCGCCCGCCGGATTGAGCACGTCAATCTGATACCCGGTTCGTTCCATGCCGATAATGGTGTAGATGCCGTTCCTGTCAGTCTTGCCCTTGAAGGTCTTGCCGTTGTTCAGGTTCGTGAAAACCACCTGCATGTCCGGCTGCGGTTTACCCTGTTGGGTAACCTTGCCTTGGACTCGGGCCAGAGTGGCCTGCGACCATCCGGCAGCAGAAGCGAGCGCCAGCACCAGGGCCATCCCCAGCATTGATAATGTTGTTCTCTTCATTGAATAAGCCTCCGGCTCGAAAACTTATGATTCTAAACCCTGTTGGCTGCGGGTTGTTGCGCATACGGTATCGGGTCGGCAATCCCGGCTTCGTCGAATGCCCTCAGGCGCAACTGGCAGCTCTCACAAACTCCGCACGCGCGATCCTCGCGCGTATAGCATGACCACGTGAGATCAAACGGCGCTCCCACTTCGCTACCGAGTTTCACGATCTCGGCTTTTCGCAGCGAGATCAGCGGCGTCACAATCCCGATACTTCCTTCGCGCGTGCCCGTCCGGATCACCTCGTTGAAGGCGTCGTAATACGCAGGCCGGCAGTCCGGATATCCTGAGCTGTCCTGCTCCACTGCCCCGATGTAAATCCTCGTGGCTTCCAAAACCTCTGCCCAGCTCACCGCGGCAGCCAGAAAATGCGCATTGCGAAAGGGTACATACGTGACCGGAATATCCCCGATTCCGATCGTTTCGCCCGCCTGGGGCACCGCAATGCCCTTGTCGGTGAGCGCCGAACCGCCTACCTTGCCTAAAACTTCGTTACGCACCGCCAGCCGGCGCGAGATCCCCAGGCGGTCACAAATCTTCTCAAAAGCAACGCGCTCGCGTGATTCCGTGCGCTGCCCATAGCTGATATGCAGCGCTGAGACGTCACTTTCGCGTAACGCGATGGCCGCGCAGACGCTCGAGTCCATCCCTCCGCTCAGCAAGACAACCGAACGCGGCTTTTCACCCGCCAACCAACAACTCCTGTTTTAGATGCTTTCCAGATTGGATGATTCTGTTACCAGCGTTTGCTGGCCTATACCGCTATCTAATTATCTCAAAACTCAGCAGTTGGGTGCGTGTTGCCGCAGACTCATACGCCCTTCATCGCCGGCTCCCAGATGAACTTATGGATCTGCAGGCCGAGCCGAACCTGTAGCTGGTCTTGCAAAATCCACTGCGACAGTTGACGCGGGTCCAATAGGCAGTTGCGCGTATCCCGCTCCTGGGTTGGGTTCTTGGCAAATGCGGGCGAGAAGATCACCGAGCCCACCTTACCCGCGAGCTGATGGCCCGCCATGAACTCGCGCGCGAACTCGTAGTCGGCGCGGTCGGCCAGCACAAATTTCAATTCATCGCCTGCCGTAAGCGTTTGCAGATTCGTCATCCTGAAGCTGCCGGCTTCCCCTGACGCCGGGCATTTTACGTCCACGATCTTGTGCACTGCCGTGGGCACATTCTCCAGCGCACGCTCTCCGCTGGTTTCCAGCAACAGCGTGTAGCCTCGTTCCAGCAGCTTATTCATCAGTGGGATCAGTTCGCGTTCCTGCAGCATCGGCTCGCCACCGGTGAATTCAACCAGGCCGGAAGGCGCTAGCCGTAGAACTTCGGCCTCAACCTCGTCGGAAGACATTTTCCTGCCACCGGTGAACGTATATTCGCTGTCACACCAGGAACAGCGCAGGTTGCAGGCTGCCAGCCGCACGAAGATGCAGGGGATGCCGGCGAATGACGACTCCCCCTGAATAGACCGGTAGATTTCGATAATTTGCATGAATGAGCCGCGGCTACTCCGAGTAGCGCGCGGTGGTGGTGTCCGTTTCCCAGATCGTGACGTCCTTAACTGACACCCTTCCGCTGGTAACCGATTTCATCCTCGTGTTTGTTTCGTCGTAGAAGTAGCGGGCAAGATTTTCGGCGGACGGGTTTAGCTCCTTGAAAGGCTCAATGTCGTTGAGCATCTGGTGGTCCAGCCGGTCAATCACGTGCTTCATCACTTCTTTCAGGTCCTTGAAGTCGAGCAGCAGGCCGGCCTTGTCCAGTTCGGCCCCGCGCAGCGTAACCCGGACCTTGTAGTTGTGCCCGTGCGGGTTCTCACACTTCCCCTTGTAATTGCGCAGGTAATGTCCTGCGGCGAATGAGTCTTCTACGGTGACTTCGTACATCGATTCCCCTGTATCGGCGTTAAAAACCATTGTAAATGCTGAGGATTCGCTCGCCAAAGAGCACCCATCTGGCTTGTTGCGCGCCGGCGCCATGCCTGGGACTCCCGGTGAGTGCTATCGTTACAGTTGCCTTTTGTCTGAAACTGCCACGCTGGCGGACTGGCGCAAGGCTAACACTGGAAGCGGTGACCGCTGAAAATTCCGGACGGTCGCTGCCTTAGGGTGTTGCGCTAGACCGGCCGGAGAACAAGGGGCTTCGGCCGGCGTTCTATTGCGGAGGATTTTTCGGCGTGCATCTGCAGGAAAGTCTGGTCGAGAGCGGGTTTCAACTCGCCTGGTTCCTGTGCCCTGAGCGCGAGACTGCCCTCTCCATTCTCACTGGCGCCCTCAACAAGCTGGAGTTGCAGCATGGTCGCGAATCGCGCCGCAGCTACTGGCGTGACAAGCACCTCAAGCGCAGTATCACGAGGATTACACGCGACCAGAGCGATGCACTTCAGTGGTTGATCTGCTTCGAATCCGAAGCTTACGAAACCGCGCAGGAGGCAGAGCGTCTTCCGTCGCTTGAGCAAATGCTGATTCGGTATATCAAGAGCCTTGTCCGTATTACCACGGCAATGTCCTCATTCCACGTCAACGTGGGACTGCAACGGCTTCTCTATTACTACACAACAGAAGAAGCCCAACGCTTCTATGAGGCCCTTACCGAAAGATACCTCGGAGCGGACGAATACCGGCGCGCCAAGGCCGCGCTTATGCAGAAGTTGCAGCAGCGATTCGGGTCACTGCTGGAGTCCTCCCGCGGTCAGCACGGAGAATTGCGCTTCACTCCCTCGGAAGATCAGGAGCGATGGTCAAAATTGCTGGAACGCTGCCTGGCACTGCTCACGCCCTGGAGCACGTCGGGAGCGTGTCCCATTCCTTCTGACTTCGCTGTACGGTCAAGCCAGCTTCCTCCCCAGCTCTCAATCGAGGCTTCCAGGAGCTTCAATGCTGACAGAATCGAAATCAACCGGTGTCACGCGTTTATAGATCCCACCTGCTTCGGCCGGCTCGCAGATGCGCTCGCTTTGGACGCTCCCTTCAGGAAGCTGGCCCTGCCAAGGTTCAACATGCCAAAGGATGCAGATTATTCCGGGCCGCCTCCCGCTGAGCGGCTCACAAATGACGAGCACGAACACATCAACCGGCTGCTCGAACAGGAATCCACTCGTCGCCGCAAAGCTGCGCCTCATGGTTTTCGAATTCTCCTGGACGGCACTGTCGTCGCGACCCTCGGAACCGAGCATCGCACCCTGAAGACGGTGGCGCTCCTGGAAGGGGCCGAACTCATTGAGGTCTTCGGGATGGATTCCTCCGGCGATTTAGCGCTCGGCCTTTGCCCAGTAAGGTATGACGAGTCCGGGGCCTTTATGACCACAGAGTTAGCGTTACCCACGTGCGGGGGAGCGCTCCGGGTGACAGTCGTGCCGGATCGGGAAGCGCACACAGCAGTTCTCAGTGTTGAGTTTGAGCCGCAAGCGAGACGGGCTCTGTTTTTCGATCGTGAGCGGGCATGGTTGATCTTGCCGAAGTTCATTGTGCCGGCTCTGGCAGCCCTGGTCTTGGGCTTTGCTTTAGGCCGTTTTGACGCTGGCCGCCGGCCCACAGCTATGACCTCTGAACAGTCGGTCACCAAATCACCGCCCACTCCCGCTGCTGCTCCTGCCCCGCAAACAGCACGCCGAACAGAGCTGGCGAAACAGGAGCTTGCACCGCCGCTCGAAGTTCTCCTTGTGCCTGATGAATTGGTGGTCCGAAGCGCTGGAGGTGCGGGCTCAGCCAGGGTCAATTTGCCCCAGCCGGATACGCTCATTCATTTCCGGCTCCCAATCGCCGGGAACTTGAAAAACATGCAGTTCTCAACCTCGCTTAAGACATTCATGGCTAAGGAAGATATGTTGTCCGAATCCGGCTTGAGGGCTTCCACGGCGGGTGATGGTCATTTTGTTGAGGTTCCAGTTCCCTCCGCTCTCCTGCATGGAGATGAAGAGTACACCTTCACCTTGCGAGCGCGTTCCGGGACGCGAAGTCGGGAAGAGGTGGGTAGCTTTACATTCCATACAATCTCGGTCCCACAGCGCTGAACGTTGAGCTGCGGGTGTTCTTAACTGATTCGAAAATGCCACGCTGGCCAGCTGCCAGTGGGTATACAACAACGCTGTGGGCTCATTATTCAGCTGAAAGTCACGGCTTGGGCCCATTCCTAGCAGGGGGACTCGCGATGGCTTCGGGCGAAAAAAGAGTTTTTTCTGCCGTTGAGTGCGCCGGACGGGCGGGCAAGTACGCGTTTGGTCTTGATCAGAACAAGACAGTCGAGTTGCTGCGCACACTGGCCGACGACGTGGAGGCAGGACGAGTCATGCTGCACGCGTTAAGTACCTCAACCCACGCGACCCAGGATGAGTTTACGATCCGCGAGCTGGTCATTGAGATCCTCGAAGAAAGCCCGGAGATTGCTTCCGGATCTCGCAAGCCGCTGATCATTAAAGACTGATCGCACGCCAAAGAATCACCGCACGCCTGCACGCTTGCGCAGATAGCGCAATCAGCGGCCATCGAAAAAGGCTTCCACCACAGCCAGATCGTCAGTTCGTGTGTACGCCGGCAGGCTATCCAGGAAAGTCTTGCCGTAGCGCTGCTTGGTCAGCCGATTATCTAGCAGGGCCAGCACCCCGGTATCTTTCACCGAGCGCACCAGCCGTCCGAATCCCTGCTTAAGCGAGATCACAGCAGAAGGCACTTGATATTCATAAAATGCGTTTCCACCCGCCGCATTGATCGCGCGCACGCGCGCGGCGACGACCGGGTCGCTCGGCACTGCAAATGGCAGGCGGTCAATGATCACGCAGCTGAGTTGCTCCCCCTGAACATCCACGCCCTGCCAGAATGAGGCCGTTGCAAACAAGACCGCGTTGGGCGTCAGCCGGAACTCCTCAAGCAGGGCATTCTTGGGTGCCGATCCCTGCAACAGCATGGGATACGGCAATTCCCCCAGCAGGCGGTCATGTACGTCGTTCATCTGCGCATAGCTGGTGAAAAGACAAAAAGCCCGGCCTTGTGTGATCTCCAGCAGGCGGCGGATCTTTTCTGCTGCATTTCGCGAGAACACGGGTGAGCGTGGATCGGGCATGTCCGGCGGCACATAAAGGATCGATTGCCGCTGATAATCGAAATGCGAAGCGACTACCAGTTCGCGGGCATGCGCCAATCCAACGCGCTGGCGAATGTATTCGAAGTTACCGTTCTGGCGCGCCGCAACCGCCAGCGTGGCCGAGGTAAGCACCACCGTGTCCACGGCATCAAAAAGCGTTTTGCTCAGTATCTGCGAAACGTCGATCGGGGTAGCTTGCAGGATTACGTGGGCCTGCCCGCCGCGGCGCTTGCCCCCTTCGCCGCGCCACTCAATCCAGAAGACAGTGTTTTTGTCTTCCGATTCCATGATGAACGCCAGCTGTGTCTGGAGTTCCTGCGTCCGCCGGGCAAAGTTGAATACCTCATCCGGCTTTTTCGGCATCAGCTCCAGGGTTGAGAAAACCTGCCCCAGTGATTGCATCAGGGCGTCATAGTCTTCGTCGTTCTTCATCAGGAAAGCTTCGCGATCAGAAAACGCGAAGCGTCCGTCACCGGAAGGCAGCAGCCCGAAGAAGAACCTTGACCGTTCACGCAGCCGGCCGAGCGCCTGCAGCAGTGACGGAGTCATGCATTGCTTTTGCTGGAGCGTGTTCTCGATATCGCGCGCGAGTTCCTCAAAGCGCAAATTGCTTACGCTTACCCCGAAATAGCTGCTGGCTACGTCTTCCAGTTCATGCGCTTCATCAAAAATCACCGCCGCAAACTCCGGCAGGATACCCGCATCCGGCGCGCCGCTCTGTCTCAGAGCCAGGTCAGCGAAGAACAGGTGGTGATTGACAATGATGATGTCGCTCTCCATCGCCCGGCGGTGCATTTCGGTAATGAAGCAGCGGTCCCACTGCGCGCATTTTTGTCCGGTGCAGCGCTCGGTTCGCGCGTCCAGTTTGGGCCAGAGCTGTGTAGTTTCCGGCAGCTCTTTCAACTCAGCGCGGTCGCCGCTCTGCGTCTCAGGTTCCCACGCTGCAATCTGCCGGTACTGTTCAATCTCCTGCAAGCCGTTGAGCACCGGCTGGTTCGTCAGATCATAAAGCTTCTGCCTGCACAGGTAGTTGTTGCGGCCTTTCATGTAGCAGACGCGCAGCGGCCCCACGTGCTGCTCCAGAAACGGAATGTCCTTGAAGAAGAGCTGTTCCTGAAGCGTTTTCGTTCCCGTTGAGATGATCACTCGCTTGCCGCTGCGGATGACGGGCAGCAGGTAAGCCAGCGTTTTGCCCGTTCCGGTGCCGGCCTCCACGATCAGGTGACGTCGTTCCTCCAGTGCTTTCTCCACCGCCTCAGCCATTTGCAGCTGGCCGCGACGGAACTCGTAGCTCGGATGCGCGTGACTGAGTACTCCACCGGGAGCAAAGAATTGGTGCAGCGTGGGCATCCGGCGTTCGGTGCTGGCGGCGGGTTGGGAGGTGGCAGACACGGGCGAGTGTTGCTCTATGATACCGTGCTTCGCCCGATTTTCGTTCGTTCGGATAAACGTCGTACCAGAAAAATCTGGAACAGCTACTCGTAATGCAGCGCTTCCACGGGATCCAGTTGCGCGGCGCGCGTCGCCGGGACCGTCCCAAAGATCACGCCCACCAGAGTGGCCACGAAAATGGCGATGATTGCCGAAAGCCCGGATATCGGAATGCGGTATTCGGTCAGGAACCGTACGGAAAAGGGAACAGCCAGCCCAAGAATTGTCCCCACCACGCCACCCGAAAGCGATATCAGCACGGCTTCGGTCAGGAATTGAAGCCTGATCTCACGGTTCGTGGCTCCAATCGCCTTGCGAATCCCAATCTCGCGGATGCGAGTCCGGACGTTGGCCAGCATGATGTTCATGATGCCCACACCGCTCACGATTAAAGTAACGAGCGCGATTGCCAGCAGCACAAGGGTCAGCGCATTGGCGGTCTTGCCCGCAACCTGCAGCAATTGAGTTAAGTTTTCGACCCGATAAACTGATTCCGGCCGGTGCCGTGACTGGAGTACCTGTTGAATCATTTCTGTCGCTCGTGGGACGTCGCTGGCGTCGGAAACGGAGAAGAAAAGCTGTTTCACTGCGTCGTTACCCGTGAAGTAGCGGGCCACGCTGGCGGGGATTAAAACGGTGTCGCCGGCAATTTCTGATTGTCCGAAAGTTTCCACACGTTCGCGGAAGGTTCCGATGATCACAAACGGCAGCCCATTGATCTTGATCTCCTGGTCAATCGCTCCGCCGGGGCCGCCGAAAACGCGGTTCGCGAACTGCTGCGTCACAAGCGCCACGTGCGCTCGAGACATGGAATCCTGATCGTCAAAGAACCTTCCCGCAAGAACTTCGAGGTTACGCACAGTGGAGTACTGCGGCGAAACCCCGAGCACCAGGATGTCTCGTTCCTTGCCGCCGCCCACGCCGATGCGATCGTGCAACTCGATCATTGGCGAGGCTGCCTGGATTCCAGGTACTTCCTGCTGCACGGCGCGCATGTCTTCCACCGTCAGGTAATCATTCCCCCCGCCGGTGGTTACTGAGGCGTTGCTGCCGGCTTCGTAATACGCGTAGATCAGGTTGGCGCCGATCGCCTGGATCTGGTTCATCACGTACTGCTTCCCCGTCAGGCCGATCGTTACCACCATGATCAGCGAGCCCGTCCCGATCACCATACCCAGCGCCGTTAGCGCGAAGCGTACTTTACTGGTGCGGAAAGAATCGACCGCGATGCTCACGATCTCGCTGAAGAGCATCGTGTTCCGGGCGGTGTCCGCAAGCGGCCGGCTGGTCATGGTTCTATTCTACGGAAGTTGCATGCAGCGCGAGCTGCTTTGACTTCAGAGCAGGTGATCTTCAAGGTGCGGAGTGCTAAACCGACTGGAAAACAACACAAGTAATGTCATCTTGCTGGTGCGTTTCCCCTACGAACCGGTTTACCTCGGCGAAAAGACGTTCCAGCATGAGCGCAGCAGTCTCCCGGATGGGGAACTGCAAGGCTGCAAGCAGGCGGTCATCACCGTACTCCGTGCCCTGCGCATTCACCGCTTCCACCAACCCGTCAGTGAAGATAACCAGAGTGTCGCCCGAATCGAGCTGGCATATCTGGGCAGCGTAAGAAGATGGACCCGACGCTTCCATGGCGATTCCGAGCGGCAGCCCTGTGGCTTTCAGATATTCGAACTGCCCGCTCTTTCGCTTCAGCACCGGCGCATTATGCCCAGCGTTGATATAGGTTAACGAGCGGGTTTGCGGCTCGTACTCGGCAAAGAACGCCGTGGTAAAACGCCGGCCGCCCTGGCTGTGAGCGCAGGCATACCCATTGAGGCCGATCACCAGGTCCAGCAGGGAATCGCTTGCGCCGACCAAGGTGTGCAGGCTGGCCTGAAAAGTGGCCATAAGCAGCGCTGCAGGAATGCTCTTGCCGGCCACGTCAGCTACCACAATCAGCCAGCGTTCTTTGCCGTCGCGAGCGGCACGCGGCAGCACATCATAATAATCTCCTGCCACGGTGTTTGCTGGTCGTGACGCAAACGCAATCTGGGCGCCCGGAACCGTGGGTGGCTGTTCCGGCAGCAGCCAATGCTGGATCTCACGAGCGATCTCCAGATCGCGCTTCATCGTCACTCGGTCCGCCAGTTCAAGCGCCAGAAGCACAAAGAGCAGGCTCGCCCCCAGTACAAACAGCTTGGCTACTGCGGTCTCGGCAAGCCAATGGTCGGTGAGCAGCATGGCCGGAAGCGGGTAAATGAGCAGAACAAGCGACACCAGTAACAAAACCCTGCGCGCTGGCGAGAGCTTCATCAGCATCGACTGGAAAACCGCACCGCTTGCGTGCAGAGCGCGTTTCCATCGACTTTTCGCCTGGATTGACTCCCAATCCACCTCGCGTGAATAGAGGGCGTAGCTCTGCCGCGCATCCGCTGAGAACTGCTTCCAGAGTTGGTCCAGGTTTGCCCCTTCGGTTAACCGTTCCCAGTAGCGCTGGACGCGTCTACCCGCGGAGTCAGGCCGGGGTACCTTCGGGGGCCCGATAGTTTGAGGACCGGCCATAAAAAAGTATAACCACTTCACCGGACTCCAGAACTCAAGGAAGGCGGGGACTCCGGCAATGTCTCTCTGAATTCGCGTAACGCGGCCAGGTATGCAGAACGCGCTGCATACTCTACGTCATTGTGACCGGCGCCTTGAAGCAGTACAAACTTTTTCGGGGCATTCGCGAGTTCAAACAGCTTCTTCCCGTGCCAGGGCGGAATAATGGTGTCCGCGCTGCCGTGCAAGACCAGCACCGGGCAGCGGACGGTGCGGATTTCTCGGTCATTGCGGAACTTGTCAAACGGTAGCAGCGGCACATTTGTGATCACGCGGAACGCAGACACGAATGGACTCTGCAGTATCAGGGCGGCAGCTGGACGACGCGCGGCGAGGTAAGTTGCGGGACCGCTGCCGACAGAACGCCCCATGATGATGATCCGTTCCGGCGGAACGTGGAGTTGCGAATTCAAATATTCATAGGCCGCAACCACATCTAGATAGACCGCCTTCTCTGTCGGCTTGCCTTCGCTGGTGCCATAGCCTGGGTAGTCATACGCAAAGACGCCATAGCCAGCCTGACGAAGAAGTTCCAGCCAGTCGCGATCATCGCCCAGGTCCTCCGCGTTTCCGTGGCTGACCATGAGGATATATCGAGCAGAAGGATTGGGCAGATAGAGTGCGGAGATGAGATCGCCTGTGGCAGTCCGCACCTTCAGGATCTCCGCCGTGTCGCGATAAGAAGAAGGTTGCGGCTGGAAGATCATGCCTTCTGCCGCGATGAAAGCGTACGCGCACAGAACTACATAGAAGATCGCGACAATCAACGCGATTCGCGCCAGCATTTTACGAACCCTCATATTGGAACACCCGGGAAGAACGCCACCGGCTCAAATTCATGCGGAATTTCACCTTACTTCCAGCATCCCCCTGAACAATGCTCGATTCCAACGAGCAGGACCTCTGTTATGCAAGTGCGCCACTCCTCTCTCCTTCTCTTTTTCCTGTTGATGGCTTCTCTTTCGCGCGTCGCTTTTGGCGCCGTTACCGTATCCGTCAAACCCTCACGGGCTCCGCTGACGCTGACCCAGACTCAACAGTTCAAAGCTACCGTTGCCAACACCACGAACACCGCCGTGGTCTGGGCCGTGGATGGCATCACCGGAGGAAACTCTACGGTGGGGACCATCTCCAGCACAGGACTGTATCACGCTCCATCTGCCAAGGGTACTCACAAGGTTACGGCAAAGAGTGTCGCCGCGCCCACAGTGGTCGCGAGTGCGACGGTGTGGGTCACCGACTATCCAGGCATGTTCACCTATCACGGGGACAAGTTTCGCAGCGGCGTGAATCTTCAGGAGTATGCTCTTACCTCGGCTACGGTGAAGTCTTCTACCTTCGGGAAGGTATTTTCACGCACGGTCGACGGGCAGATTTATGCGCAGCCGCTTTACGCCGCGAACCTCACCATCAACAGTGTGAAGCGGAACGTTGTTTTCGTGGCGACCGAACACTCCAGCGTGTATGCCTTCGATGCGGACGGGAGGACGACCTCGCCATTATGGAAGCGCAGCTTCATTAACCCAGCTGCGGGAATCACCACGATCGCGAAACCGTCGAACGGGCTGATCTCGCCGGAAATCAGCATTAGCAGCACGCCCGCCATCGACAAGGCCACGAGTACGCTCTACGTTGCGGTTTCCACTCGGGAGAACGGCAATATTGTTCATAGGCTGCATGCTCTCAGCCTGACCTCCGGAGCGGAGAAATTCGGCGGACCGATCGTGATTCAGGGCTCGGTAGCCGGCACCTACCCGGCGCTGGCCAGGAGTGGCCGACTGTCCTTTGTTCCGGGGCAACATCTGCAGCGGCCGGCGCTATTGCTCCTGAACGGCAACGTCTACATCGCTTACGGCTCCAACGGAGACGCGCTCCCATACAACGGCTGGCTCTTCGTTTACAGTGCTGCCGGAACCAACGTCCTGCATCAGGTGGCAATCTTTTGCGCCAGCCCTGACAAAGGTGCATCGGCGATATGGCAGAGCGGCGATGGCCCGGCGGCGGATCCTTCAGGGAACATCTACATAGCCACGGGCAACGGCGCTTTCGACTTGAATACCGGCGGGCGCGATGCCGGAAACACCGTCCTGAAGCTGGCTCTCCAGTCCGGAGCACTGGTGAGGCTGGACTATTTCACGCCTTTCGATCAGGCCAGCCTGACAACGGACGATCTTGATCTCGGTGCGGGTGGTCCCATCCTTCCGCCCACTCAGAGCGGAGCGGCTGCTCCTTCACTCGTAATCGTAGGTGGTAAGGATGGCAAGCTGTACAGCATCAATCGGGCCAACATGGGCAAGTTCAGCTCGACCGCCAATCATGACGTCCAGACGATTGCCATCGGCCATCCTGAACCGACGAACGGTTTGTTTGCCACACCGGCAGCGTGGAAGAATTTCCTTTATGTAGGTGAAGTGAACGAGCCGTTGCACCTGTTCACCTTCTCCAGCGGACTTCTTTCGACGGCGCCAACCGCCAGCACGGCGAATACATTCCTGTATCCGGGCACCTCGCCTATGCTATCGACTAACGGGACCTCAGCAATTATCTGGGCTCTGGATCTGCACGCCTATGTCGGCGGTACACCCGAGGGCGCCGTGAACACTGCTGGTCCGGCCGTATTACACGCTTACTCGGCCACCGATCTTCATGAGCTCTATAACAGCTCGCAGGCAGGTTCCAGAGACACGGCGGGAAAGGCTCTCAAATTTACCTCGCCCACAATAGCAAACGGACACGTGTACGTGGGCGCTGCGGGAGAGCTGGATGTCTACAGCGTGTTGCCATAGCCAGCTCTGCAGTCTTTGTAGAGGGACAGCAGTGACTCTGAAATGTTTCGGTAACGGGATCAGCGGCAACGGTGAAACAAATAGCGTGTGCAGGAGCTCTCATGCCGGTTTGGCCGCAAGGTTTCAACAACTTCCGCGTATTAACCAGATTTAACTGACATCCTCAGCAGCAGTTCTCACATCCAAGTTTTTCAGTGCAGCTCTGTGACTTACCTGCAAGGAAACAGAGTTGGTAAAGCGCTTACTTCGTGTCATTCGGGGTCCCAGGGATGAAAATTGCGGTTGTCGGATCAGGTTATGTAGGACTGGTAGCCGGCGCGTGTTTTGCAGAGCTCGGCCATGATGTAGTGCTGGTCGATAACGACGAGCAGAAGCTGTCAGCGCTTCAGAAGGGCGAATGCCCCATCCATGAAAAATTTCTTCCGGAGCTGCTGGAGCGCCATCGCGGCAAGCGATTGAGCTTCACCGGCAACCTGGCGGACGCGGTTCGGCGCAGCCAGATGATTTTTATAGCCGTAGGTACTCCGCCCAAGGAAGATGGTGACGCAGATCTTTCTTATGTCGAGAGTGTGGCCAAGGAAATTGCGGTCGTTATCGATGACTATAAGGTGATCGTTGAGAAAAGCACCGTTCCCGTTTATACGAACGGTTGGATCCGCAAAATCATGCTCTTGAACGGCGCTACGGCGGAGTTGTTCGATGTAGCTTCCAATCCCGAGTTTCTCCGCGAAGGTACTGCCGTAGCCGATTTTCTCTATCCCGATCGGATCGTTGTAGGCGCTGATACCGAGCGCTGCGCAGAGATCGTGGAAGCGGCTTACAAACCGCTCGTCGATGGAAGCTATTACAAGCGGCCGGACATCATTCCCGGACCAGTGAACGGGCCATTTCAAGCGAAGCTCATCCATACGAGCGCAAAAAGCGCAGAGTTGATCAAGCACGCCTCGAACGCCTTCCTCGCCATGAAGATATCGTTCATCAATGCTGTTGCGTCCGTCTGCGAAGCGGTAGGAGCTGACGTGGAGCAGGTTTGTGAAGGACTGGGCAGCGACTCGCGTATCGGACGGCGTTTCTTGCGTCCAGGTGTAGGTTACGGAGGCTCGTGTTTCCCGAAGGACCTCTTGGCATTTCGCGCCGTGGCGCGAGAGAACGGCTATCCTTTCGGCCTGCTGGACGAAATTGTCAAGGTCAATGAAGAGCAGCGTCTTCGCTTCCTGCGCAAAGTCAAGAAGGCGCTCTGGACTTTGAAGGGTAAGAAGCTTGGCGTGCTCGGACTGGCGTTCAAGAACGGCACTGACGATATTCGTGAGTCGCCGGCAATCTGGATCGTGAAATCCCTTCTCAAAGAAGGGTGCAGCATCACCGCATACGATCCGGCTGCCATGGAACGCGCCGCACAGGAACTTCCAGCCGGGACCGTGAAGTTTGCTCCCGATCCATACTCGGCTGCCCAGGGTGCCGATGCCTGCCTGGTGCTGACCGAATGGGAAGACTTCTGTGCATTGGATCTGGCGAGATTGAAGAAGGTGTTGCGTTACCCGATCGTGGTAGACGGGCGCAACCTGTTTACGCCTGCGCAGATGGAAGCTGCCGGGCTGAACTATTACAGCGTGGGACGGCCAGATGTTACCGCCGGCCGCCGCATGGACAAGCCGATCGATGTCGTGATCAAGCGCGCCATTCAGGAAGATGAGGCGGCTTAGAACGGTTCTTCAGTTCATGAGCCCGATTTGTTGACCAATATTGCTGTCTTGAGTTCGCCAACCATGCTTTCCGTAGTCGTACCGATCTATAACGAAGAGGAAAATGTCACGCGGTTCCATGCGGCGCTGGAGGTCGCGCTCGACAATACCGGCCTGACTTGGGAAGTGGTTTACGTCAACGACGGCAGCCGCGATTCCTCCCTCCTGCTCCTGATGGAACTTCAGCGCCGTGACCCACGAGTTACGGTTGTTGAACTGTCACGCAACTTCGGACACCAGGCGGCCCTGACCGCGGGTTTGAACGTAGCGCGCGGAGACGCCGTGGTGCTGATGGATGGCGACTTCCAGGATCCTCCTGAGGTAGTTCCGCGCATGGTACGAGCCTGGGAGAACGGCGCGAAGGTGATCATTGCCGAGCGCACCAGTCGCGCTGAAAAGGGCATTCGTGGGAAACTTTTCCCGCTCTTTTACAAGATCATGCGCTGGGTCTCGGATTTTCCGATCCCCCTCAATGCCGGCATCTTCGGACTGCTCGATCGCCAGGTGGTTGACACCATCAACTGTCTCCAGGAAGGGAACCGGTACCTGCCGGGAATCCGCGCCTGGGTGGGTTTCCCGACCGCATTTGTCACTTACGACCGGGCTGATCGCGCTGCGGGAGAGCCCAAACAGACCTTTATTCGGCTGTTCAAGTACGCCATGGACGCAATCTTCAGCTTCAGCTACAAGCCTTTGCGGCTGGGGCTGGCGCTGGGCGGCCTGGCAATCGGTCTTTCGCTGCTGTTGATGCTCGGATCCCTTCTGCACGCCTTTTTCGGCACAAGCATCTTTCTGGCATTTGAGCTGAACACGGTGGCGATCTTGTTCATTGGCGGCGTGCAACTGCTCTGTATTGGCCTCCTTGGCGAATACATCGGCCGTATCTACGACGAAGTTCGCCGCCGGCCGCTTTATATCGTACACAAGGTCCATAATCGGACCACTGCGCAGGCGGCTGAAGTACATGGAGTACAAAGCTCGGTCGCCTGAATTGGGACTGTCCAAGCGAGCCGCCCATCAGTCCACCTGATCCTGTCCTTTAGGACCATAGGCGGTGTTAGGTCTCAATACCCTCTTTCCCTAGGGGGTTCCCTTATACAGCCAGAGTAGATGAACCCGTACTTTCCCCCTCGACAGAATTAAATGACTTAGTTCGAAGGAGGAGTACGTGAAGCAGATTCTTCGAGTGCTGACCGTGGGCTTTGCACTGACGGCAGCGTCCTTTGCCGGCGTCACGGTTTCTTCCCCCGCAAATGGCGTCACCTCAAGCTCCCCCGTCCACGTTGTCGCTTCCGCCAGTTCGACTCACCCAATTACCGGAATGCGAGTCTACGTCGACAATGTGAGTGCCTTCTCCACTTCTGCGGCGAAGATCGACGCCTTTGTGGCGATGTCGCAGGCAAAGCACCTCGTCGTTGTGCAGGCTTGGGATTCCACCGGAGCAGTTTTCAAGCAGTCGTTGACCATCACCGTGAGTGGCACCAGTCCATCCCCCACTCCAACTCCGGCTCCTCCACTCCCGGCGCCACCCTCCACAGCAGTAGTCAAGGGCAACATCGATCAAATGACCGGCTGGAGCAGCTGCACCGTTTGTGCCGGGGCGGGAGGAAACGGACCGGCGGCTACTTTCTCTATGGTCGAGAACCAGGCTTCGCCGTCACTGGACGGCCACTCTGCGAAATTCAGCATCAGCGGAACGACTCCGTACTCTGATGCTCTCTGGTGGAAGCAGCTGGGCGCCGACAATACTAAGTCCAATTTCAAGTACGATGTTTACTTCTATCTCACGAACTCGAATTACCCCCAGGCGCTCGAGTTTGACGTGAACCAGTCTGACGGCGCGCACAAGTTTATCTTCGGTACCCAGTGCAGCCCGCGCGGCGACCACACTTTCGATACGTGGGACAACGCCAATGCCAGGTGGGTGACCACCGGGATTGCCTGCGCTCCTCCTTCAGCGTTCGTCTGGCACCACCTGACATGGGAGTTCAAGCGCACAGCCACTCAAGTGATTTTCGTCGGCCTCACCTATGACGGCGTCACGCACTACGTGAATCGTGCGACGAATGCCAGGGCCTCGACAGCCAAAGAAATCAACGTGGCCTTCCAGATGGACGGCGACTTTGCCATGCACGCTTACTCAGTGTGGCTGGACAAGGTTTCGCTCACCGAGTGGTGAGCCAAAGTCACTGATCTCAGAGGCAGGGAGCACCCCCAGACTCCCCGCCTGCAGTTCTCGATACTCAGCCACGCGTCAACGGCGTCCGGTGCACCGCAAGAGTGCAGGTGACGACGAAGCAGTTCAAGTAAGTCCCCCGGCCAATACTCAACTCTGGAGTTTTTAGATGAACGTAAAGAAGCTTTCGCTCGCACTCGCTCTGCTGCTCTGCCTGGGATCTGCGGCCTTTGCCGGTGTCACAGTGAGTTCGCCCACGAACGGCGCAACCGTGACCTCCCCTGTCAAATTCGTGGCTTCCGCCACCTCCAGCTCAAAAATCACCGGAATGAAGATTTACGTGGACAACCTGAGCGTCTATTCCACTACTGCAGCAAGCATCAGCACCTCGATTGCAATGTCTCAAGCCAAGCACAACGTCGTGGTGCAGGCCTGGGATTCCACTGGTGCAGTTTTCAAGGCACCCCTCACGCTTACCGTCAGCGGAACAACCCCCACCCCCAGCCCGACGCCGACCCCCTCCCCGACTCCCGTTCCTCCGCTTCCGGCGCCGCCCTCCACAGCTGTGGTCCACAGCAATATCGATCAGCTGACCGGATGGGAGAGCTGTACAGTGTGCGCCGGAGCGGGTGGCAACGGTCCCGCTGCAACGTTCTCTCTGGTGCAGAACCAGGCCTCTCCTTCCATGGATGGAAAGTCCGCCAAATTCAGCATTAGCGGAACGACTCCGTATTCTGACGCGCTGTGGTGGAAACAGCTGGGGGCCGATAGTACTAAGACGAACTTCAAATACGACCTGTACTTCTATCTCACGACCCCTCAGAACGCCCAGACCTTAGAGTTCGACGCAAACCAGGGCGACGGCGTTCATCACTTCATCTACGGTACCCAGTGCAGCATCCGGAACCATAAGACTTGGGACACCTGGGACAACGCCACTCTGAGCTGGAAGCCGACTGCGGTTGCCTGTGCGCAGCCGACTGCCTTTGTATGGCACCATCTCACCTGGGAATTCAAGCGCACCGCCACGAGCACCATTTTTGTTGGGTTTACCTACGATGGCGTGACGCATTACATCAATCGGACTTCCTCGGCGAAGCTGCAAAATCTGAAGGAGATCGACGTGGCGATTCAGTTGGATGGGAATTCCACGATGCAGTCTTACTCCATGTGGGTTGACAAGATGACGCTGACGGCGTGGTAGCGAAGCAACAGCAGTTGCGCAGCAGACTGGACGGTCGTTTCTAAGGTGAAGGGCAGCTTAAGGGCTGCCCTTCAGTATTTTGCGTTAGTACCCGGGCCTTAAAACCCACCTAATCCTCTCGTTCGGCTTTTTTCAGGTACTCAGGAAAAAAGGTTGAGGCAGAGTTGATGCGTAGATACTTTCAAACCTGCCCGGGACAGATCGGGCCAGAAAACAGGCTGTAAGAATCCCCTGGAGAAAAAGAGAGAGATGGGAAGCAAGATTAAACTGAACGTTTTGACGATTGCACTCTGCGTGACTTTTGCTTTTGCCGCGCGTTCTACTGCGGCGGCGCAGGTGACGATCTCTAATATTGATCAGATGACTGGTTGGGCCAGTTGCACAGTATGTGCGGGGATCGGCGCGAACGGGCCGACCGCCACCTACTCCATGGTTGAGAACCAGGCCTCCCCATCCCTCGACGGCCATGCGGCCAAGTTCAGCATCAGCGGCAAGACTCCGTATTCGGATGCTCTCTGGTGGAAACAGCTCGGAGCTCGCAATTCGACCGCGAACTTCACCTACGACGTCTACTTTTATCTGAAGACCCCGCAGTACGCTCAGGCGCTCGAGTTCGATGCCAACCAGAGCAACGGCGCTCACAAGTTTATCTTTGGTACGCAGTGCAACATCAGGAACGGCGCCCAGTTCGATATCTGGGATAACGCCAACGCTCGCTGGGTTCACACCGGAATCTCCTGCACCGCCCCTGCAGCTTACAAATGGCACCATCTGGTCTGGAATTTCAAGCGCACCAGCTCTCAGGTCGTCTTCGTGAGCGTGACGCTGGATGGCGTCACCCACTATGTGAATCGCAGCAATACAGCGCGCTCTTCCGGCGCCAATGAACTGAATATCGCCGTGCAGATGGATGGCGACTACGCCATGCATGCCTATTCAATGTGGGTTGACAAAGCCACTCTGAAAGCCTGGTAGAACTACACGCTGGTAGAACTACACGAAAGATAAGCGGCTGCGAATTTCCTGGCAGGCAAAATCTGCGGCAGCCGCCTCGCGCAGGCCAGGCGGGGACGCACTGAAAGCCCACTCTGCGTTTGGCGAAACAGACACGAATTAAGAGCAGGCCTTAATCCGTTACTAATCCGGTCGCTGAACTTTATTCAGCAGCACTGGAAAATTGGTTGCCTCGGAGAAGAAGGCTCTTTAGATTGCAACGTCGCGCCGGTTTTAACCGGGCTTTAAGAAAAACAGTAAAGGTTGATTTGGAGTAATTGTTCGACATGAAGACTCTCGTAAAGAAAAGCGCTCTACTGATTGGCTGTCTGATGCTCGCAACGGCGTTAATGTCCGCTCAGGCAAGCAAGACTTCGATCCAAACGATGCCCGGTTGGCAGAACTGCAGCGTGTGCGCGGGAATCAATGCGAGTGGTCCGGCGGCCACGTATTCGATGACCCAGAACCAGAAATCTCCGTCACTGAGTGGCCACTCGGCAAAGTTTTCCATCAGCGGCAAGACGCCCTATTCAGACGCGCTCTGGTGGAAGCAGCTTGGCGCGAATAACAGCGTCACCCATTTGAAGTACGACGTGGATTTTTACCTGACCACGCCGCAATACGCCCAATCCCTGGAGTTCGACAACAATCAGGCCATCGGGCACACAAAGTTTATCTTCGGCACCCAGTGCAACATCCGCAATCGCGGAGACTGGGATGTCTGGGACACAAAGGGAGGCGCCTGGCGCCCCACCGGCATTCCCTGCCATGCCCCGTCTGCCTTCAAGTGGCACCACTTGACCTGGCAGTTCAAGCGCGACGCCACGAAGAACTATTTCGTTTCAGTCACGCTTGATGGTGTAACGCACTACGTGAACCGCTCCTATTACGGGAAGCCGGTAAGTGCGTCAATGCTGGATGTTGCATTTCAGATGGATGGCGATTACGCCATGCACGGATATAACGTCTGGCTCGATAACGTGAAACTCACGTATTGGTAGCGCGAAGGCGGTGACTGGCCCGGCACAGGCAAGGCCAGATCCGTAAGACCGCCCGTCCCATCGCGTCCACAAACACCGCGCTCGCTGGAAGTGTGCCTGCGCGGCGATCGACAAAGCAAGTCGAGCACGATGAAAACTACCCCTGGAGATAAAAGGAAAAATGGCTCAAATCGCAAAGTTTCGTTCCAAGTTCGTGATGATGTATGCACTCGCCCTGGCGGCGGTGTTCACCCTGAGTGCCGTGAATGGGCACGCACAGCAAACCAAGTCAAACATCCAGGCCATGTCCGGCTGGCAGAGCTGCTCAACGTGCGCGGGAGCCGGCGGCAGTGGTCCGTCTGCACCGCATTCCATGACGCAGTACCAGTCCTCGCCTTCGCTGTCGGGAAAGTCGGCCAAATTCTGGCTGGGCGGTAGCACTCCTTACTCGGACGCGTTGTGGTGGAAGCAGTTGGGCGCCGCCAACTCGCTCACCCATCACGTTTACGACCTGTACTTCTACGTCAAGACTCCGCAGTACGCGCAGACACTTGAGTTTGACTCAAACCAGGCAGCAGTGAACAAGAAGTGGATTTATGGCACCCAGTGCAGCATCAAGAACCACCATGACTGGGACGTGTGGGATACCAGGTATGCTACCTGGCGCAAAACCGGTATTTACTGCGGCGCGCCCTCGGCCTACAAATGGCACCACCTCACCTGGGAATTCAAGCGTGATTCGTCCAAAAACTACTTCGTTTCCTTCACTCTGGACGGCGTGAAGCACTACGTCAACAAGAGCTACTACGCTAAGACCGTGTACGCCAATATGCTGGACGTAGCGTTCCAGATGGACGGGGACTCCGCGCAGCATGACTATATGGTCTGGCTGGACAAGGTCACCCTGAAGTCCTGGTAAAAGCAGCACCCCCAGTCTTTCTCCCCGCTGAGATGCTCCCGAAGGTCCCCCCGGCTTTCGGGAGCTTTTTGTTGTCCTCATTTTTCCACAATCAGGGCACGTTTTCGCTTGGCGGGACGCCTTTTCTTCGCCTATAATAGAATCCATGATTGCGGGGCGGGGTGTGTGTAGCCGTCCACCAAACTAGAGACTCGGCGATCCTCGGAGAGAATGAATGGCTGACGAGAGAACAGAAAAGACAAAAGCAATAGATCTGGCGCTGGCGCAGATTGAAAAGCAGTTTGGCAAAGGTTCAATCATGCGCCTGGGTACCAAAGAGGCCATTGTGCCAATCTCGGTGATCTCAACCGGGTCCATCTCCTTTGACGCCGCCCTGGGCGTTGGAGGCTTTCCCCGTGGCCGCGTGGTTGAGATCTTCGGACCCGAATCGAGCGGCAAGACTACTATTGCGCTTCAAGTCATCGCCGAAGCCCAGAAGGCTGGCGGCATGGCCGCCTTTGTGGATGCCGAGCATGCGCTTGACCCCATCTACGCCAAGAAACTGGGAGTGGATGTGGACAACCTGCTGGTTTCGCAGCCCGACTTTGGCGAACAGGCGCTCGAAATTGCTGAAGCCCTGGTGCGGTCCAATGCCATTGACGTTTTAGTGGTGGATTCCGTCGCTGCCCTTGTTCCTAAGGCTGAACTGGAAGGTGAGATGGGGGACAGCCATGTGGGACTTCAGGCTCGCCTGATGTCGCAAGCCCTCAGGAAACTGACCGCGATTGTGGCCAAGTCGCGTACCTGCCTGGTGTTCATTAACCAGATTCGCGAAAAGATTGGTGTGATGTTCGGCAACCCTGAAACCACCACCGGCGGCCGCGCGTTGAAATTTTACTCGTCCGTTCGAGTGGATATCCGCCGCATTGGAGCAATCAAGGACGGCGACATCGTGGTTGGCTCCCGTACCAAGGTCAAGGTTGTGAAAAACAAAACGGCTGCGCCTTTCCGCGAAGCCGAGTTCGACATCATGTACGGAGAAGGCATTTCCCGCGAAGGTGATCTGGTGGACCTGGGCGTGGACAAAGGTCTCATCGAGAAATCGGGCGCATGGTTCAGCTATAAGACGGATAGGATCGGTCAGGGGCGCGAAAACGCCAAGCAGTTCTTAAAGGATAATTCTGACATCAAGACGAAGCTGGAAGTTGAACTCCGGCGCGAGCTCGGCCTCAAGAGCATGGTTCCCGAGCCCCCGGCGCCCACAACTGAGCAAAAGCAAGCTGTGGCGGCAGCTCACGGCAAGACGGCAGGAAAAAAATAAGGGCACGATTTAAATCGTGCCCTGCCGCGTGCGGCAACAAAAGAACTACTGCTGCAGCGGCGGTTCCTGCGGTTCCTGCGTGTCGCCTACCTGGCGTGGCATCTCGAGCGCCATCTGCTGGCTGCGCTGCCGCTCGTCGTACGCGCGTATGATCCGCTGTACCAGATGGTGCCGCACTACGTCTTCTTCCGTGAAGTAGTTGAAGCTCACGCCTTCCACGTGCTTGAGCACTTCTGCTGCTTCAACCAGGCCGCTTTTCTTCACGTTGGGCAGGTCGATCTGCGTGATGTCGCCGGTGATTACGGCCTTGGAGTTGAAGCCCAGACGCGTGACGAACATCTTCATCTGTTCGGAGGTGGTGTTCTGCGCTTCGTCGAGGATGATGAACGAGTCGTTGAGCGTGCGGCCGCGCATGAAGGCGATAGGCGCAATCTCAATCACGTTCTTCTCGAGGAAACGATCCACCTTTTCCTGGTCCATGAGGTCGTAGAGGGCGTCATAAAGCGGGCGGAGGTACGGGTCGACTTTCTCTTGTAGCGTGCCGGGCAGGAACCCAAGGCGTTCGCCGGCTTCAACCGCGGGACGTGCAAGGATAATGCGGTTCACCTTTTTATTGTTCAGCGCGGAGACCGCCATCGCCACCGCAAGATACGTTTTGCCCGTTCCGGCCGGACCGATGCCGAAGACCATGTCGTACTTCTCGATCGCGTCGAGGTAGCGGCGCTGGTTGATCGACTTGGGCTGCACCTGTCGCTTCCCGAACTGGCGCTGGCGTCCGGCTTCGGCGAGCCCGCGGAGCGTGGTCGTGGGATCCTCCGTCACCACCCGCAGCATGGAGTTCAGGTCGCTGGGCGTGAAGTCAAGGCCCGACCGGCTGAGCTGGTCGAAGTCTGTGAAAATCTGCTCGGCACGAGTGACATCGCGAGCGGCGCCCTCGATCTGGACGCAGTCGGATTTCAGGTCAATGGCGACATTCAGGCCGCCTTCCATGATGAGCAGGTTTTCGTCGCGTGTGCCGAAGAGCTTTTGCAGATTAGGAACGATTTCAATACTTTTCTTCATTCAACCTTTAGCCGTGATGACTGTTGGATTGGCGCGGAGTTGGGCGAAATTGCCAGACCAGAAGATGCGGAAGGGATTTGCAGAGCTGCCGGGTCTCCGAGCAGATACCATCGGGGTGAGAGTAGCGCTGCTTGAAGTCGGCGTCAACCGTTTCTGCAACATTTAACACTCTGGAAGTTAGATGCATGCGCGGGAGCTGTAGGTGCGGAGACTGGCGCAGTGAAATATTCGTCCATCTTACGGCGTAATCCCTCAGATTTGGCCCTCCGGTCGGCGGAGTGGTTGCTGCGCGAGTGGCAGCCCAGCGCCGTGGTCGCGGTTGACCATTTCAGCTAAACGCAAGTAAAATAAGTCCTTCGGGCTTACCTCCGAAATTTCCCAAGAGGACTTGAAACCAGCAACATGGCAAATCATCGTTCGGCGCTGAAGCGCGCCCGTCAGACCGAGACTCGCACCTCGCGCAATCGCGCCAACACCTCACGCCTTCGTACCGCGTTGAGAAAGTTCCGTGCCGCCCTGCAATCCGGCGACGCCAAAGGCCTCTTCCCGGCTACTGTGTCTGAAATTGACAAGGCTGTGCGCAAGGGAATCATCCATCGCAATACGGCGGCCAGGTATAAGAGCAGGCTCCAGAAGCGTTTGGTGGCGGCCTCGACAAAGTAGTTTTCCAGGATTTCCAGCAAAGGTCCGGTTCCGACCGGACCTTTTGTTTTATTTGTTGACGCAAAAAAAAATCGGTCGCCGAGGGATGCCGCCCTTAGCGACCGCAGCCAATGAGTTTTGAAATCTTCATTACTCCTGACTGATAAGACACGCCGCAGCGGTATGCGGAACAGTTTTCATGAATTTTTTTGCGCACTGGCCTCCTCCTCGCCTGAGGTCGCGCGGGCCAGGTGGTAATCCTGAATCCGCTCGTACACGTCATCTGGGAACTTGAGGTTTTTGTACAAGTTACAGGCATCCGGATCTCCCGGCACGGGGCAGATTTGGAAGTTCTGTTCCTGCTGCCAAGCCAGGATCTTGTCCCGCCGCGGCGGATTGTAGTCACGCTGGCTCACCTGATCTACCAGGCTCAGCGCCTGCTCCTGGCTGAACCCCGGAGATTTGCAAAGCTGCTCCACCAGCTCTTCGCTCGACATAAAGTGCCTCGCCACCATGGCAAACACCAGCCGTCCGTAATGGCCAATGTCCTCACCTGAGTCCAGTGCCTCCATGAGGCGCTTCATCATGGGATTTCCACTCAGTTCACGCGCAGGCATGCGTATCCTCCAGCAAGTTCGGAAATGTGTTCGCTTTTAGTTCACTATAGGACGCGATTGCGCCAGGGAATGGATGCTTGGAATCGCGAACAGCTGAAAATGATTGGCGATCACAGGGCGCGATCGCCTGAAGCGCGTAGGTGTCTGGCCTCTACTCTTTCCCCGTCTCGTAATATTTCCCAATGATGATGCCCAGCTCCACGGCGGCTGCCGGCGTGAGGTCCACAAATTCGAAACCGGCGAGCTGGTTGTCCGCGAAGCGCACGCGCGCGCTCACGTCTGCCCGGATATCCTCGGCCAGTTCGTGGATAGTGAAATGGTGAACCTTGCCATCTTTCTCATACATGCGCTCCGGCTCCATCGAAAAGCCGCCTCGCGCCAGCTGACGCAGCGTCCCCACGCGGCGTCCTTTGTTGTCCAGCACCAGCACCTGCGCCGGCTCTTTCAGGTCAATGCGTTCAAAGCGACGCTTCTCAATCATCTTTAGTTCCGGCATTTCCTCGATCATCTTTCATTGCACCTGTATTTCCAGCGCGCTTACCGGGTCAATGTCCACAGGTACGTCTTTGATCCCGGCCAGCGCTGATTTTAGCGCAGCTGGCATGGAATCATACTTCTTAAACCATTGTTCAGCGCGGTTCCGGTCGCCCGTGGCCTCGATCTCGAGTAGTTCTTTGGCCAGTGAGGCAATTGCGCCGGGCATCTTGGCGAAATCGATCACGTACCTTCCGGTCTTTGCGTCGTGGGTGATGGCCCCCTGCTCGCTGAGGTAGTTGAACTCCATCATTTCGGCGCGACCATGAGCTTCCGCCACCCCAAAACGCACCGTGCGAAAGATCCCTGCTACATGCGATGCATAAATCTCGGGCGCCGCATCACGCGGAAACACGCCTTTCTCCATCAGCCAGTCCAGCGCCCACAGTCCAACCATGTCCGCCTTCGCTTCTTCCAACCCGGCGTAAGTCGGTCCAATCGCCGCCCGGATGTCCTCCTGCCCCTGGGGCGTCCGAGCGTAAGCCGGTCCGAGCGCGTGGCATATCTCGTGCATCAGCACTGCCGATAGATAGCCGTCCATTGAGGCAAGGTTGGCCTGGTCTTCGCGCATCAGCAGTTTGCCCAGCGGCAGGACCACATAATTCACGCGCGCGTCCATGAAGTTCTTGAAAAAAATCTTCTTTGAACCCTTTTCCTGATGAATCCTCGGGTCGTTCGGCAGATTATCGGCGACCGCCTGGTAACCGTGCCGCAGATCACCCGCCCGGTACGGCGTATCCATTACCTCCATCGGCGAGCTCTTGCCCTCGAGCGACGGCTTGTCCTCAGGCGCCAGCGGCAGTGCCGCCTGGATTTCCGGCACATACTTCTTGAACACGGCCAGTTTGGCGCTCTCCCCCTCATTGCGGATCATCACTGCCGCCCCATAAGAGGTCTTCACTCCCAACACGCCGTCCAGATACGTTTCATATGGAGCGAAGATAATGTCGAACTTCGGGTTCTCAAGGTCGAGCCAGGCCAGATCGCTGGGGTAGTAGTTGTCCGTAAGCAGGGCATCAGCGCGCAGGCGAAGGAATCCGGCGAATGCTTTGTCAGGGCTCAACGCCGCAGCTTCACGAAGAGCAATGGCAGCCTGCGTCAGCAACGTCTTGTACTCAACGTGGTAGGGGACGGTCACCAGTTGCGCACCGTGTTTCTTGATCACTGTGTATGGGCTGTAGATTTGAGCCTTCTGCTCGGGGTGCTTCGCCACATATGCTTCAACATCCTGCCGCGTCAGCCCTGGTGGATAAAGATTGCGGCCGGGAGGATACGGATCGTTGCCCACGAATGGCTTGTTCTCTTCCAGCAGGTCGTAGCGGCTGCCGTTGATAATCAAAAAACGGCGCAGCTTCTGGTTCTGTACCTGATTGCACCCGCTGATTTTCTTCAGCAGCGCCAGGCCCTTAGGATCCCCCTGCTGCCAGTAGATCAGGTCCAGCTTTTGCGCGGCCTCCACCAGCTTGTAGACCATCTGCTGTTCCTGCTCGCTCAGCCCGACTACGCTGAACGGCATGGATACCATCTTGAACTTGGCGACCTGTGCCGAAAGGTCCTCATGGATTGGCTCATTGATCGCGCACTGGTCGGCTTTTTTCGGCGCAGCGCCTGCGCGACGCCCCGCCTGCGCCAATCCTGCCGAACAGATTTCGCCAACAATCAGTAAGAAAACTACGAAACGAATGCTTCTCATCGCTTCAAGATTTTAGCAGCCTGGTGCGGTGAACGGGCTTGCCCAATGGTCCAAGGCTAAAGGGGGAAAAGGCCTCAAGCTAGCGGCGAGTAGCCAGCAGCTTTTCAAACCATTCTCATGAGGGTTAACCAGCGTTATGTTTCGGCCACGCCTTGTGGGCATTTATCATGTCTAATTCCTATGATCTCCCAGACCCTCCTCATCGACGCCGACGACACGCTCTGGGAGAACAATGTCTATTTTGAGCAGGCGATCGCCGGATTTATTGAGCGGCTGAACCACTGCCACATGTCAGCGCAGGAGGTCCGGCTATTTCTGAATGAGGTGGAGCGAGAGACCATTCTCGAGCGCGGCTACGGCTCGCACAGCTTCGCGCATTCCCTGGTCAAATGTTTTGAGCGACTCGCCGAGCAACCGGTTACCCCGGAGCTGCACGAATTCGTCTGGGGCTTTGCCCACCAGGTATCAAACAATCCGATTGAGCTGATCTCCGGCGTACCGGAAACCTTGAATTACCTGAATGGCCGCCAGCATCACCTGATGCTTATGACCAAGGGCAACCTCACCGAGCAGGCGGGCAAGGTCGAGCGATCCGGGCTGAAAGGCTATTTCGCTGCTGTGGAGATCGTGGCGGAAAAGAACCCCACCGCTTACAAAGGCATTGTCGAAAAATATCAACTCGAGCCGGGCACTACCTGGATGATCGGCAACAGCCCTCGGTCAGACATCAACCCAGCGCTCGCCGCCGGCATCAACGCCGTTTTTGTCCCTCATGACATGACCTGGGTGCTGGAGCACGAGACCATCGACCCGCCGCCCGCGGGAGTACGCCTGCTTGAGGTGCAGCAGTTCAGCGATCTGCAGCAGTACTTCTAGCGTTTCACGATCTCATTCGCGCAGAACTCGTCGAAATCGACCTTCGTGCCATAGCTTATGGTTGCGTTGGCCTGTTCGTTCTTGATCGGCATCGGATTGTAGCGGCCTTTCGGATCTACTGAGCCATCGGCATGAAACGGCTTGCCCATGCTTCCACGATCGTTGAGCACGAGCCTTCCATTCTGCCACTCACCGTAGAGATCGAAGGTTGCGTTCACCGTATCGGCCTTCACCTTCTCGAGTGTCAGTTTCGTCTGCTTGCCTTCCGTGTACAGCCAAACGCCGTCAATCCTTCCATCAATGCCATATTGCAGCGTCTTCCCCTGAGGCGTGCAAAGAGCCGCCCCGCCGCTCAGGTTTTGCCGGCTTCGTCTGACGTGGTAATAGGAGAGCTTCAGATACAGCCCATAGTCTGCGCCGCTTGAAGAGTGCAGCTTTCCATAACCCTCCCACGTAGTCGTTGGCGTGGGGTGTCCGCCAATGTAGAAAGCCCATGGCGCGAACAGCACGATGAGGATTACGGCGGCAATCAGCGTACCGATAATTGATCCCAGGCAGCCCATCCCGCAGCCAATTGTTTGACGCTTGGCGGCGCCAAGGCCTTCCCGCGCCATCTCCTTCGCCAATTCAAGCTGCTGCGGATCCGGTGTATTTGCCAACGCTGCACAATTCCTTTGTTGTGGGATTGCGCGGGATTATATCGCAGCGAAAGCCGGAGTCGCACGAACTGCACGCCGATCCGGGCTGCAATTAAAAAGGCATCCCGGTCATGAACAGGATGCCTTCTGATATTCGCACGATTATTTGTTATTTCGGCGAGCTGTCGCTCTTCCCTTGTGGGTGATCGCCGTGGTGATCATGCATTCCGCCTTTGCCCTGGCCGTGCATGTCTTGCATCATCTCGGCAAACTGCTTCTTCTGCTGGTCATTCAGGATGGGATCCATCTGCGCGTGGGCCGCGTCCATGGACGCCTTCATTTTCGCGTGTTTCTGGTCGGGCGTGAGCGATGTGTCCTTCATGATCGCGTCCCGGTCTTTCATGTGTTGTTCCAGGATAGGCTTGATCTTGGCTTTCTGGTCGTCAGTGAGGCTGAGCTTCTGAGAAAGCATCTGGAGATGCTCGTCAGCGTTCATCGCCCCGTGCCCCTGACCCATGCCCTGGCCGTGTCCCTGGCCTTTGTGCTGATGGTCATCGCTCTGGGTGGGCTGTGACTGCTGGGCCCATGCCGCTACCGCGAGCATGCAAATTACGAACATCATTAAGTGTCTGATCTGTTTCATGCCGAGATGCTCCTTCTGGTGTGATCTTTCGAAATAAGGTGTCAAGACCCAATTTCATGAAACCTGTACAGTTCATGAGAACACAAGACCTGCCGAATTGTCGCGTGCGTTGCACGTGCATCATCTAGGGTACCTGAGCCATCTACCTGCTCAATGGTCCTTCCGATTTCAGGTATGCTCTTCCCCAATCCTGATCTCCCCGAGGGCTTCCTCTATCAACCTGACTTCCTCACCTCAGATGAAGAAAGATTATTGCTGGCCAAAATCTCTCCCTTGCCGTTCGCGGCATTCGACTTCCACGGATACACCGCTAAACGCCGGGTCGTGGAGTACGGCCTGGAGTACGACTTCAGCACGCGACGCGCAACTCCCACTGCTTCCTTTCCTGATTTCCTCATAGCTGTTCGTCAACGCGCAGCCGCTCTTGCCAACGTTCCGACAGAAAGGTTGGTAGAGGGTATCGTGACCGAGTATTCGCCGGGCACCCCAATCGGCTGGCATCGCGACGCGCCGCAGTTCGGGACCATCATCGGCATCTCGCTCGCGAGCAGCTGCCGAATGCGCCTCAAGCCCTACCAGCCACCCAGCAAGAAGTCAGAGATGACGGAACCTACGCGTGTCCGGCCGCTGTCCATTATTCTTGAGCCGCGCTCGGCCTACGTGATTCAAGGCGTCGCGCGCTGGCGCTTCCAGCACAGCATCCCGGCCGTGGAACAGCTGCGGTACTCGATCACATTCCGGACCTTGCGCGGAAGAGAATGAGTGAAAGTAGTACCTGTCTTCCTTTACAATCCCACTCCCATGCACCTCAAACGACTGTTGGCTATCCTCGTATTGTTGTCTGCCTCCGCGTTCTCCCAGACGTCGGCTCCGCCCAAACCCATTGACCTGCTCAAGCGGCGGATTCAAACCATTGGGCAGGGCGTGAGCGCTGACTGGGGTATCTATATCAAATCGCTCGACACCGGCGAGGAAGTCGCGATCAATGCTGACACGCCTATGGACACCATGAGCACCATTAAGATTCCGCTCCTGGTCGATGTTTATCGTCAGGTGGATGCAGGCAAGCTGAACCCTGCCGACCGCATCGTGATGCACACGGCGGACAAGCGCTTCGGTACCGGCGTGCTGCGCACGCTCGGTGACGGTCTCAATCTCAGCTTCCACGATGCACTCATGCTGATGATCATCCAGAGCGATAACACCGGCACTGATATGGCTTTTGCTCGCGCAGGCGGCCCCGCGCACGTATCCCAAACCATGCGCCAGATGGGACTGAGCTCAATTGTCGCTACCGGGACAAGCTACGACTGGTTTCGCGCGCTGGCCGGAGCCGGCGACCCTGCCTGGGAAAAACTCTCTCCGGAAGAACTCTTCACCAGGGGCTTCCCGGAGAAACTCACCGAAGCGGATGTCGAGCGTTTCCACTTTGAAGGCAAGCATCCGTTTGGCATCTCCAGCGCCCGCGATATGGCCCGCCTTCTGGAAATGATCGCCACCAACAAAGCTGCCAGCGAGAAATCCTGCAAGGAGATGCTTCGGTTGATGGGCCTTCAGCAAATGCGCACCCGGATTCCCAAATACATGGACGATGACACCAACACGCCGCACAAAACCGGCGACTTCCCGCCCTATATCGCCAACGATGTCGGCCTGATCGAAACTCCCGCCGGACGCGTGGTGGTCGTCTTCTTCACCGCTCATCATCGCGGGTTTTACTCCGAACTCGAAGACGCCATCGGTCGCATGACCGAACAGGTGTGGGCTTATTTCAACTACCGCGGGATGCAGAAATAGTTTACGGAGCTGACATATGTCAGCGGAACATCCTCAGCTCTGAATCCAGCTCTCAACCAGGACTGAGCTGTTCTGGCCAGCCCTCAATTCCGGCCATCCTGAAACTGCGTCGTCGCCTCTCAACTCGCATATATAAAAGGAGGGCGCAAATGCCAGAGAAGGACGATGTGCTGGATTTGATCGAAGATTTGGTGGAAACCTGCAAAGACGGCGAAACCGGATACGCCCATGCCGCAGGCATCGTGAGCGATCCCAACCTCAAGGCTTACTTCAGCGAACAGAGTCTCGAACGCGCGCGATGCGTTGCCGAATTGGCGGAGTGTTCACGCAGGCTGCTGGGTGAGCGGCCGGAGAAGTCGGGCAGCGTTGCTGGAACGTTGCACCGCGTCTGGTTCGAGGCGAAGGCCGATATTGGTCTTGGTGATCAGGCAATCCTCAACAGCGTGGAACGAGGCGAGGACAGCGCCAAGGCAGCTTATGAAAAAGCGCTGGCAGCCGAGCTGCCGGATGAACTCCGTCATCTGGTCCAAAGGCAGGCAACAAGAATAATTGCCGCGCATGATCACGTACGAGACCTGCGCGACGGCAACATCACAGAAGCTCGAGAGCGCAAGATCGCCTGAAGCTCCTCGTTTAAATTTGTCTGGGCACGCGTAGCGCGTGCCCTTATTCGTTTTGGCCGAAAACAGCTCGCGAGGTATAGAATTTTGTGCCTATGATCCACTCGGGGCGCCATTTCCTCCAGATTCCCGGCCCAACCAATGTTCCTGACCGCGTCCTGCGCGCCATGGATCGTCCAGTGATCGATCATCGAGGACCTGAGTTCGCGCGGCTCGGGAAGGATGTGCTTGAGGGCGTGCGCACCATCTTCCAGACCTCTGGGCCGGTACTAATCTTTCCTTCCTCTGGAACAGGCGCTTGGGAAGCTGCCGTCGTGAACACGCTGAGCCCTGGGGACCGTGTTCTGATGTTCGAGACCGGGCACTTCTCTTCATTGTGGAAGCAAGTCGCGGAGAAGCACGGGATCAGCGTGGACTATGTTCCCGGCAATTGGAGGCGAGGCGCCTCGCCCGAGATCACCGAAGAACGTCTGCGGGAAGACGCTCAACACTCGGTCAAGGCTGTGATGGTGGTGCACAATGAAACTTCCACCGGCGTGACCAGCCGGATCGCAGAAATCCGCCACGCCATTGACCGCGCCCAGCATCCCGCGCTTTTCATGGTCGATACCATCTCCTCTCTCGGCTCCATGGAATATCGCCACGAAGAATGGGGAGTAGATGTGACGGTAGGCGGATCCCAAAAGGGTCTCATGCTGCCGCCCGGTTTAAGTTTCAATGCCATTTCAGAAAAAGCCCGCGCTGTGGCGCGGCATGCACGCTCCCATCGCTACTATTGGGATTGGGAAGAGATGCTCAAGCCCAATGCGGAAGGGTTCTTTCCATATACCCCCGCCACCAACCTTTTATATGGTCTCCGCGAAGCCATAACCATGCTGCACGAGGAGGGGCTCAGCAACGTTTTTGCCCGGCATGCCCACCACGGCGAAGCCACGCGTGCGGCCGCCCGGGCCTGGGGACTGGAGATCGTCTGCCAGGACCCGCGTGAGTATTCCAGCTCTCTCACGGCACTCTTCGTTCCGGACGGCTACAACGCTGACGACCTTCGCACCGGAATCCTGGATAACTTTGACATGTCACTGGGTACCGGATTATCCAAGCTGGCGAAACGAGTGTTTCGCATCGGGCACCTGGGCCACTTCAACGATCTCACGCTGGCAGGAACTCTCTGCGGAGTGGAAATGGGGCTTCGGTTGGCGGGGATCCCGCACAACCCCGGCGTCAACGCGGCATTGGACGTGCTCGTGACTGCGGCGGCACGAAAAGCAGAGCCGGCGCTGGCACGCTGATACCCAAATTCAACAAATGAGCACTCCTTCGTCCTCTCTGCCGCCCAGTTCGCACGCCAAGCCTGTCGATTCCTTTGCGCAAGCCGGAGAACTCGAAGCTGCGTTGCGCCGTAGCCTCAAAGGCGAGGTCCGGTTTGATCGTGGAAGCCGCGCGCTGTACGCCACGGACGGTTCCAACTACCGCCAGATCCCGATTGGGCTTGTTATCCCGCGTGATGACGACGATGTAAGAGCAGCCGTCGCGGCCTGCCGGCAATTCGGAGCTCCTATCCTGCCGCGCGGCTCCGGCACCAGCCTGGCTGGACAGTGCTGCAACGTCGCCGTGGTACTCGATTTCACCAAGTATATGAACCGGGCAGTCGAAATCTGGCCCGATGAAAAGTTTGCGCGAGTCCAACCCGGCATTGTCCTGGATGTCCTGCTCAAAGAAACAGAGAAGCATCAGCTTATCTTTGCGCCGGATCCTTCCACCCACAGCCGATGCTCTATTGGCGGGATGATCGGCAATAATTCCTGCGGCACACATTCGTTGTTGGGCGGAAAGACCGTCGACAACGTGGAAGAGCTGCGGGTCCTGCTCTACGACGGCACCGAACTCATCGTAGGTGCTACCAGTGATGCACAATACGAACAGATCATTCGCTCCGGCGGCCGGCCGGCTCAAATCTACTCGAGTCTTCGAGCCTTGCGTGATCGTTACGGCGACCTCGTTCGCTCACGCTACCCGCGCATTCCCCGCCGCGTCTCCGGCTACAACCTGGACGAGCTCCTTCCCGAGCAGGGCTTCAACGTGGCGCGCTCCCTGGTGGGCACAGAAGGCACCTGTGCTGTGGTGCTTGAGGCCAAACTTAAGTTGATTCACAGTCCGCAACATCGCACGCTCGTGGTGCTCGGCTTTGAAGATGCATTCATCGCCGCCGATCACGTGCCGCAGATTCTGCAATTCAAACCGATCGGACTCGAGGGCTTTGAAGGAAGCATTGTGGAAGGGCTTCGCCGGAAAGGCGCGCCCAATCTCGCGTTGTTGCCTCAAGGCGGTGGATTTTTACTGGTCGAATTCGGAGCTGATGATCCAGCCGAATCGCGCAACTCTGCCGAGCGGCTCATCACCGCCTTGAACAAACTTCCCGCAGCACCTGATGCGCGCATCTATACCGGAGCGCAGGCAAAGATGATCTGGCAGATTCGCGAATCTGGCCCGCGCGCCGCAGCTTTTGCGCCCGGAGCCCCAGCCGAGTGGGAAGGCTGGGATGATGCTGCAGTAGCTCCGGAAAAACTGGGCGGATATCTCCGCGATATCCGCAAGCTGATGAATGAATACAACTACCGCGGCGCCATGTACGGGCACTTCGGCCATGGTTGCATCCACACGCGCATCAGCTTTGACCTGGAGAGCGATCCTGGCATTCGCCGTTACGCGGAATTCATCGGGCGCGCGGCTGACCTGGTCGTGAGCTACGGCGGTTCGCTTTCCGGAGAGCACGGCGACGGACAGTCACGGGCCGCGTTGCTGCCCAAAATGTTTGGTCCGGAACTGGTGCAGGCGTTCCACGAGTTCAAGGCGCTTTGGGACCCGCAGAACAAGATGAATCCCGGCAAGGTGGTCGATGCCTATCTTCCGACGGAGAACCTTCGTCTCGGCGTCGACTACAAGCCGTGGGAGCCGGCAACGCACTTCAGTTTTTCTGAAGACGATGGCTCATTCGCGAAGGCCACGCTTCGCTGCCTTGGTTTAGGCGCCTGCCGAAAGCATGAAGGCGGCACCATGTGCCCCAGCTATCTGGCGACCATGGAAGAGGAGCACAGCACTCGTGGGCGCGCGCACATCCTGTTTGAAATGCTTCAGGGCGAGGTGGTACCGGGTCGCTGGCAGGATGAGCACGTGAAGTCCTCGCTGGATCTCTGCCTTTCCTGCAAGGCCTGCAAGACTGAGTGTCCGGCGAACGTGGACATGGCTACATGGAAAGCCGAGTTCCTGTCGCACTACTATGAGCACCGCCCGCGTCCCTTGCGGGCGCAGGCCTTCGGGTTGATCGATCGCTGGGCAGCGCTGGCTTCACTTGCGCCTGGTCTTGCGAACTTTATTGCCAACGCCCCGGTCCTAAGCTCCATGATTCGCGTCGCTCTTGGGATTGCGCCACAGCGGAAGTTGCCGAAATTCGCCACTCATACCTTTCAGCGCTGGGCGAGTGAACGCAATCCTGCGGAGCAGTCGAGGCCTGAAGCCCCGCCAGTCATCCTGTGGCCCGATACTTTTAACAATCATTTCCATCCGGAGACTGCGCAGGCGGCCTACGAGGTGCTGAGCAATGCGGGCTTTCGTGTGATGGTTCCACAACAGCATTTCTGCTGTGGTCGTCCTCTGTACGACTTCGGAATGCTCGAGCGGGCAAAGAGCTACCTGAAGCACATTCTTGACAAGCTTGCTCCCGAAATCGAAGCCGGCATTCCACTGGTAGTGCTGGAACCGAGCTGTGCTTCTGTGTTTCGCGATGAACTTACCGCCTTGTTTCCACGCGATGAGGGCGCGGCCAGGCTTCGCAGCCAGACGTACCTGCTCAGCGAATTTCTGGAACGAATTGGATACCAGCCGCCGCAGTTAGAACAGAAGATTCTGCTGCACGGACACTGCCATCACAAATCGCTCATGAAAATGGCCGCTGAGGAAAAGCTCCTCAGGACAACCGGCGCTGACGTCAGTACTCCCGATACGGGCTGTTGCGGCATGGCAGGACCATTTGGCTTTGAAAAAGAAAAATATGAGGTCTCACAAAAGATCGGAGAACGAGTGTTGCTCCCGGCAGTTCGCTCCGCGGACCAGAACACCCTGATCGTTGCTGATGGCTTCAGCTGCCGTGAACAGATCGTTCAGGCAACAGGGCGAGCGGCCCTGCACCTGGCAGAGGTGCTGGCCAGGGCGGAACGGGAAGCTCGGATTCGGGAAAAGACAACGGCTACTTAAGCGTGTTCGCTGCTGCCACCATCTCTTGTGCCCGAGCGCGCACCCGGATGTCCTCAGTAAAGTTCACCCAGCGGACAGTCCCGGAAGAATCGATCAGGAACTCAGCGGGACGGGCGATTTCACGTCCTTCAGGACCCCCGCCGGGGTGTCCGAGATGATAACGGTGCACCACCTCGGCCTCCGGATCGCACAGCAGCGGAAACGTGAAGCCGACCTTTTGCGCCAGCTCTCGTGAAACTCCTGGTGGATCAACGCTGATCGCCACTGGTTGTACCCCGGCTTTCTGGAAGTCTTGCAGTTGCCGCTGAATTCCTCGCAACTCGAGGACACAGAACGGTCACCAGTAACCACGATAGAAGACCACCAATACCGCTTTCGGTCGCGCACGTTGATCTGCGCCAGAAACAAGCTGTGCGAGAGAGACGCTATGCCCGTTGCTGTCTGGCAGCGTGAAGTCAGGCGCCTTCTGGCCAACCTGTGGGGCGGAGCCAGCCGCAGGAATGTGGCGCGATACAAAGAAGAACAAGATCCCGAACAGCAGCACAAGAGAAGAAAGGACCGTGAGAGTCCATCCGGCTGCCTTGCCGCCATATGTGACGGGCTGAGTCTGGGCCCGGCGGAGCCCAATCAAAATGATTGCAAGTGACGCAATTGCGAGCAGCGGGCTGAGCCACGGCAAAACCGCCTGCAACGGCGTGCTTACGAAGAACAGATAGATGCTGGTCATCGCGAGCGCCAGGAGTATGAAGCCGAGCCACAAGGCTCCATTCCTGCGCTGCACTGTATCGCTCATGCTGCGGCGGATTGTAGCAGCCCAGAGCCGTACGTGCCACCCTCGTTGTTGGTTTCGAATAGCCAACCAGGGGGACGGCGGCTTCCATCTGACAATCTCACGCACAGGAGATATGCCATGGGAATTTTTGACAAAGTGGAAGGCATGGTCGGCAAACAGAGCGGAATCAGTGAAGAACAGCACAACAGCCTGGTGCAGGCCGCAATGCAGATGTTTGGTAGTCGCGCCGGAATCGGAAGCCTCCTCGGCAACGCGCAGTCCAGTGGGCTTGGTTCAGTTGTTCAGTCGTGGATAGGACGCAGCGAAAACCAGCCCGTTGATTCGGAGCAAACGTCCCAAATCGTAGGGCAGGACCGTATTCAGCAGCTTGCTTCGCGGGTTGGAATTCCGCCCTCCATTGCCGCCATGGTGCTCTCCCGGGTCCTGCCGTCAGTGGTTGATCGCGCAACTCCGGAAGGAAAGGTCCCGGAGGAAAAGGAAAATGCAGCCTGACCCGCAGTTTAGTGGATTGTCCTGGGAGTCGCGTCCAGCCGGGACTTGATCATTTTGTAAAACGACCAGATGTTCTCGCCCTCACCTTGTGTAAGGCGGCGGTGAATCTTCATGGAAGGGAAGAGCTTGCTGCCATTCACCGTCAACGTGAGGGTGGAGAACTGTTTTCCGGGATACGGCTCCACGCTCCATTCCCCACCAAACTGCTTGCGTACCACCTCACCCAGATAACTTCCCCAGAGTTTGCACGTTTCGGTCACCTGATCGGGGCTTTGCTCGGCATCCGAGATCTGCGAGAGGATGACCTCCAGCTCCATGAGGGAGTTCTCTGAATAATCGAGCACCGCATGATAATCGCGCGCCTGCCCGACGGCCCGCTGCGCGTACGCCTTGGCCATCTCCGTCACTGAGTCGTGCGTGTCGCCGGTGGGCATCGGGTCTCCCTGGAACAAATGATAATGCATAGAGCGTCAGGACCGCCTTCCTTAACCGTACTACGTGAGTCTTTGAGGTGAACTGGAAAGGATATACAACCTGCCGCTCTGTCGCGAACTCCTATTGGGAAGCACTAAACAGAGTACGACCTCCTCTCCATCCACCAGGAGATGTTCTGCCATGATGTTCCCAAAACTGCCTGCGCTCGCAACTGCATGTGTGTCTTCAAAAGCTCGCTGGATTGTTCTGCCGCTCTTATTAGCCATCGCAGGTGGTCATCTGCATGCGCAAACATGCACGGCAAGCGCGAACAATACCGTCAAGATCTGCTCGCCTCTGGCAAATTCCACGGTAGCCTCTCCGGTGCAGTTTACGGCGGCAGCGCGCGATGATGCGCATACCATCACGGCCATGGCGCTGTATGTGAATTCGGTAAAAAAGGCCACGAGCACATCGAAGAATCTGAACGCGGTGCTGTCGCTTGCGGCAGGCAAGTACTCGATCACCATTCGCGCATGGGATACGACAGGATTTTTCTTCTCCAGCAGTGAGACTTTCAGCGTGGGAGTTGTTTCGCCAACCCCGACCCCAAGCCCGACTCCGACTCCAACGCCGACAGCCACTCCGACTCCGACGCCTGCGCCGACTCCTTCCGGAATCACGGCGGTAAATCACGTTATTTTCATGCTGCAGGAGAACCGCAGCTTCGATACCTACTTCGGAATGCTGAACCCCTACCGGCGCGCGCGCGGCTGGAATGTGGGCGACGACCAGCACGTCTATGACGTGGACGGCATCGATGACAAGCTTACAACGATTGTGAATTTCAGTGATGAAGGGACTGCATTCAGCCTCTTCCACACGACCAGTTCGTGTCTTGATGATATGACTTCATCATGGCTGGAAAGCTACGGCGACGTGAGTCGATGGGATTTCACGCCGAATCGTCCCATCGTCATGGACGGGTTCGTCCATACGGCGGAGAACTTCGCCAAGTCAGGTATAGGAAGTGGAAGCTTTACTGATACGACCGGCGAGCGCGCAATGGCCTTCTACACAGACACCAGCACCGCCGGTACGCCGGAGCTCAACTATTACTACTTCATGGCTTCACAGTTCGCGATTTCAGATCGGTGGTTCTCTCCCGTTTCTGCCAAGACGGTGCCCAACCGCCTCGCCTCCATGTCCGGCGGAACAACCGAAGGCTACGCATTCGATCCGGGAAATGACGATCACGCACCACAGCTCACCAGCGAGACAATTTTCCAGCTTCTGGATCAACACGGTATCTCGTGGAAGATTTACTACTCGCACACAGACTCTGACGGCAGCCCCTCAACCTTGTTCAAGTATTTCGGTTACAGCGGCAAGTACATCTCGCGCAGCTCCACTGGAGTGATCACGGTCGATAGCACGCATATCGCGCCCATAAGCCAGTACTTTACTGACGCGCAGAACCATACGCTTCCGTCGTTCAGCTATTTGGAAACCGATTTCGGCGTGAGCGATGAACATCCGGGATCAGGGCAATCGATTTTGAGTGGACAACAGCAGGTCGCGAAGATCGTGAACGCTTTGATGGCTAGTCCATCCTGGGGTGATTCGGTGTTCTTCCTCGGCTTCGACGAGGGCGGCGGGCCTTACGATCACGTCCCGCCCGTTCCCGGCCAGACAAACAAGTTCACCAGCTCGGCGCTGGCTCCGGTTGAAGGCGATATCGGCCCGATTGCAGTGAATGCAGATGGATTTCTGCCCTGTCCACCCGCGACGCCAGGCGTTTATACCAATCATTGCGATCTCCGTCCTAACAATCCAGGTACTCACCCAGGAGACGCAGCTACCATCTCAGGCTTTGCGGCGCAGCTTGGGTTCCGCGTGCCGAATCTGATTGTTTCGCCATTCTCGCGGAGGCACTATGTCGGGCACAAAGCAATGGATCACACCGCCGTACTGCGCTTCCTTGAATTGCGCTTCGGGCTACCGCCGCTGACTAGGCGCGACGCGGCGCAGCCTGACCTGCTGGACTTCTTCGACTTCACCGGAAAGCCCTGGGCGACGCCTCCAACCGGCGTGCCGGCGCCACCGGCAGTTGGGAGTACTTGTCATCCGGCGACGATGAAGTGATCCCAATCGGGATAACGGAATATCGGAGTATCGGGATAACGCCGTCGCAAAATATCGAAGCAAAGAACGACGTTCCGAGATAAGGGCTTTTGAAGGAACGATATCAATAGAGCTTCCCTGGGCCGATATCTTCGATAGCTATGCTCTGATCATCAGCTTGCCCGTATTGTCGCCGCGGAAGAGCTTGAGCAGCGTGTCCGGGAAAGTATCGAATCCTTCCACGATGTCTTCTTTAGTTTTCAGCTTGCCCTGTGCATACCAGGTCGCGAGTTCGCGAATCCCTTCGGCGTACCGCGACGCGTAGTTGAAGACGATGAATCCTTCCATTCGTGCGCTGTTGATCAAAAGAGAGAGATAATTCGCCGGTCCCTTGATCCCCTCCGTGGAGTTGTACTGCGAAATGGCGCCGCAGAGTACCACCCGCGCACTACGAGCGAGGTGCGCCAGCGCTGCATCCAGAATTTCACCGCCTACGTTGTCGAAATAAACGTTGATGCCCTTCGGGCAGTGTTGCGCGAGCGCCTGAACGACCTTTTCTGATTTGTAGTCGATGCAAGCGTCGAACCCGAGCTCGCGAACCACATAATCGCACTTTTCTTTACCACCAGCGATCCCGACCGCGCGGCAGCCTTTGATTTTCGCGACCTGCCCCACAACCATTCCGGTGGCGCCCGCCGCTCCGGAGACTACCACCGTGTCGCCAGCGACCGGCTTGCCGATCTCCAGCAGACCGAAGTACGCGGTCAAGCCGGTGATCCCCAGAGCGCCCAGGTACACCGGCAGCGGCGCGAGTTTGGGATCGATTTTATTCAGGCCTTTTCCGTCACTCACGGCATATTCCTGTACACCCAGCATTCCGAAAACGTAGTCACCCACGGCAAACGCCGGGTTATGCGATGCGATCACCTGACCAACCGCGCCGGCTCGCATAATGTCGCCGATCCTGACCGGCTCAATGTACGAGCGGCCCTCATTCATCCAGCCGCGCATGGCGGGATCCAGCGATATGTACTGGGTCTTGATTACCAGCTGGCCAGGGCCGGGATCGGGCACGGGCTCTTCCGTGAGCTTCCAGTCAGTACGTTTGGGCAGACCAACAGGTCGGGCGGCAAGGCGAAATTGACGGTTTGTTGGCATGGCGAATATTTGTATCACAATGCGGCACGTCAGGTTGTCTCCTGATCTGCTTTCATGAGACGCACCCTCCCTTCTCGGGTTTATCATGCTTGATACGGAAGTCAATGTGCGGGTACAAAGCTCTAAGGAGAAGCGACGGATATGTATTTTGAGCAGTTTTATCTCGGCTGCCTTGCGCATGCCTCGTACATGTTGGGGTCACGAGACGAAGCAGCGGTAATTGATCCGCAGCGCGATGTCGAAATCTACCTGAACGCTGCAGCTGAGCGCGGCCTCAAGATCCGCCACATCTTTGAAACTCATTTGCATGCTGACTTCGTTTCCGGTCACCTTGAGCTGGCACGCCGTACAGGCGCGACGATTTACATTGGTGCGCGCGCAGGAGCTGAGTTTCCCCACGTTCCGCTTAGCGACGGATTTGAACTCCGCATGGGTAAAATGCGGATTGCTGCGCTGGAGACTCCCGGCCATACACCAGAGTCGGTCTCCCTGGTCATAACCGATGAAGAAAAGCGGCCCGAACCCTGGGCTGTGCTCACCGGAGACACGTTGTTCATCGGCGACGTTGGCCGACCCGATCTCTCGCCCAATTTCACGTCGCAACAGTTGGCCGGAATGCTCTATGACAGTCTGACTGAAAAGCTGTTGAAGCTGCCCGATGACGTACTTGTCTATCCCGCGCACGGCGCCGGTTCGCTTTGCGGGCGCAACATGCGGGCGGATCGTTTTTCAACAATCGGCACAGAACGGCTCACCAATTATGCGTTGCAGATTGGGAAACGGGACGAGTTCATCCAGCAAATGACAACCAATCTTCCCGCCCGCCCGGAGTATTTCTTTCAGGACGCGCAGATCAATCGCCAGGGCGCTCCCGCGCTGGGCGATCTCTTGCCCCTGAAGTCGATCTCACCTGCTGAGTTACAGTCACTCATTCAGCAGGATGTTTTCGCGCTCGATGTCCGCCCGATGAGCGACTTCGCCGCTGGTCATGTGCCCGGGTCAATTAACGTTGCGCTGTCGGGGCAGTTCGCAACATGGGCTGCGAGTGTGCTGGGGTTGAATGCAAATCCAGTGCTGATCGCCGATACTCCGGCGCAATACGCAGAGGCGCGTACCCGTTTGGCGCGCGTAGGTATAGAGCAAGTCCGGGGTTTTCTCAATGGCGGCATTGAGGCATGGAAGCAGGCTGGATTGCCGCTCGCGAGCCTGAATGAGATGACCGTGCAGCAACTCGAACAACGCATGGATACAGGAAATATTCAGGTGCTTGATGTCCGTCGTGAGCCTGAGTGGCAGGCGGGGCACATAGCCGGCGCTGCCTGGTGGCCGCTGGATCGGTTCAAGGTTTCTCCACCGGAAATCGATCCTTCAGTTCCTCTGGCAGTTCACTGCGCCGGCGGATACCGCAGTGTGATCGCCTGCAGCCTGCTTCGCCGCGCAGGAATGGAAAACGTGATTAACGTTCTAGGCGGATTTGATGCCTGGCAGAAGGCTGGATTCGAGGTGGAGAAGGCAGCCACCGTCGGCGTTTCCTAGCCGCTCGACTCTTGCGAAGGATGTTCATTCCGCACCCGACGATTTCCGGGGCTTGGCCACCCGCCTCTCACAGCGCCGGTAAAATCAGAAGTTCTCTTTCAGTCAATGAAAGGCTTTGATGAAACACGACCTGCAGGACACAATTTCTCTTCTCGCCCATACACCGGCTGGGCTCAATGCATTGTTGCGCGGACTTCCGGATAGATGGACGCGTCACCACGAAGGCGAAAATACCTGGACTGTCGCCGACGTACTCGGCCATCTGATCCACAGCGAGCAAGACAACTGGATTCCGCGCGCGAAGATGATCCTCGACAAAGGAGAGTCGCAGACCTTCACGCCGCTGAACAGAACGGCGTTCGCGGATGCGCCGGAGAGGCCGCTCGCGCAACTTCTTGATGAGTTCGCACGCGCACGTGAATCGAACCTCAGGCAGCTGCAGGCCCTGAATCTTCGCCCAGAGGACCTCGAGCGCCGAGGCACTCACCCGGTGTTTGGTCAAGTCACGCTATCCCAGCTTCTTGCTACGTGGGCAGCGCACGATCTAACGCATTTGCACCAGATTTCGCGCATCATGGCCTATCAGTATCGTCCCTACGTAGGTCCGTACATCAAGTTCCTCGGCGTATTGAAGTGCGAGGGGCATAGCGACGCCGCTTAACGCGTTTGAGAAATCTTTTTTTCACTTTTCAATTCTTTACAGCACTTCTGTTCCCGTCCGGGTTTGTACGGACAGCTGCAACAGGCAGGAGGATCAGGTGAAAACAAAATTATTCGGAATCGTACTGTTGGGTGCTCTGGGGACGGGTAGTCTGTTCGCGCAGGATGGCTGGCGTGATCGACGCGACCTGCGCCGCGATTACGCGGAGCGCAACTCTGAAATACGCGATATTCAGCGCGACCGCAATAAGATCGCGTATGACCGGTGGGAGCTGCGCCGCGACTTGCGTGAAGGGAACTATCGTGCAGCGGAGCGTGAACGCGCCGAAATCCGCGGGGAATACCGTGATTTGAACCGTGACTATCGCGATGTGTACCGCGAGAACCGCGACATCCGCCACGATCGCTATGATTCACGCTGGTATCGCTGATCTGGCGCTTGACAAAAAAATATGTGAATTCAAAGGGCAGCTGCGGCTGCCTTTTTGTTTTCTACGCCGATGTTCAAAGCTGTGCAAATCGCGTCGCGAGTTCTTTTAACAAACCCTTCATCGAAAAGTAATCTCGCATTCATCCCTTCGCGTTCGCAGGCTGTTAGTAGTAGATCGGGCTGTGATGGCTGATCGAAAACCCTGAGCAGCATCCGTCCATGCCCTATCCCCCTTTTCATGGAGAGATCAATGTCGAACGTCAAGCGTCTGGGCATCTTGGTTGCCCTGGTTCTGACCGTGGTCCTGTCCGCCTCAAGCGCGAGCGCGGAAGAGATCAAGAAGGTGTTTGTGATTGCGATGGAAAACCATAACTGGGAACAGCCGGCCAACAAGTTCACCGGCGGGATCCAGCAGATCTTCCAGAACCCGGCAGCCCCGTTCCTCAATAACCTGGTTTCCGGCACCGCTTTTGCCATAGTGGATGGCCGATTGATCAACATCAGCGAGCAGGCTGCATTTGCCACCAGCTACCACAACGTCCTGGCGGCCCCCGGGGGCAATAATCCGCACATCCATCCTTCCGAGCCGAACTATGTCTGGGCCGAGGCGGGCGACAACTTCGGCATCAACAACGATAACGATCCGTTTGCTCCAAACGGCCCCACCAATCAGAACACCACCCTTCACCTGAGCACGCTGCTCACGAACGCGGGCAAGACATGGCGCTCGTACCAGGAAGATATTGATCTCGCCACCGTGAACGGACAACTCACGAACACGGTTCTGCCGCGAGACCAGTGGACTGTCCCGCTCAAGAGCTTTTCCGGCGTGTTTGCTCCCGGCAACTTCAACCAGTTCAACGGCTCCAACCAGTTCAATTACGCGGCCAAGCACAATCCGGAGCTATTCTTTACTGACAGCAACGGCGGCAACGATCCCAGCACGGGCAATCCGCTGCGCTTCCAATATGCGCCTCTCCAGCAGCTCTTCACCGATCTCGAGAACAACACCGTGGCTGACTACAACTTCATCACTCCGAACCAGTTCAATGACATGCATACCACTCTGACCGGAGGCTACAAAGGCCTGACCGGCGATCCCGCGAAGATCCTGCAGGGCGATGACTTCCTTCGCCAGATTCTCCCGGTGATCATGGCGTCCAAAGCTTACAAGGAGAATGGCGTGATCTTCATCTGGTTCGACGAGTCAGAAGGGGACGGCGTGGCCGGAGACAACCCAGATAATTTCAATCACACGATTGCTGAAATCGTCCTATCCAAGCATGCGCACAAGAACGTGAACGGCGTTCCATACGCGAGCGCGGTGAACTTCACCCACTCGTCAGACTTGCGCACCCTGCAGGAGATCTTCAAGGTTGGTCCGTTCATTCGCGATGCGGCGAATGCGACTGACCTTTCCGATCTCTTCCAGGAAGGGGCGATTCCTACGACGGACATTGATCACGGGAATGGCAAGGATTAGTTCGTAACTGAGCCAGGAAACATCAAGGCGCAATGAGGCAAACCTCATTGCGCTTTTCTGTTTAAGCTCTCCGGAATCTCGAGACGTGGATAACCTGCACCGTGGATGGGTTTCTAGTAAGATTTTGGGTATGAAAAGTTCCTGGATGTCCCGCCCGCTTGCTGAAGCAGACCCCGAGATTTCCCAAGCGATCAACAATGAAGCTCAGCGCCAGCACGAGGGCCTGGAACTGATCGCCTCAGAGAATTTCGTCAGCGAAGCTGTCCTACAGGCGGCGGGTTCGGTTTTCACGAATAAGTATGCCGAAGGCTATCCCGGCAAGCGCTACTACGGGGGCTGTGAATTTGCAGACGTGGTGGAGAACCTGGCGCGGGACCGTGCCAAACAGCTCTTCGGCGCCGAACACGCCAATGTCCAGCCACATTCAGGATCGCAGGCCAACATGGCCGCATACATGTCAGTGCTACAGCCGGGCGATGCCATACTGGGCCTGAACCTGGCGCACGGCGGCCATCTCACGCACGGCCATCCCCTGAACTTTTCAGGAAAGATGTACAAGATCATTCCTTACGGCGTCCGCAAGGATACCGAAACCATTGACTATGACGAGTTGGAGGAGATTGCCACGCGTGAGCGCCCAAAGCTCATCGTGGGGGGAGGCAGTGCCTACGCACGCATAATCGACTTTGCCCGCATGCGGCAAATCGCTGACAAAGCCGGTGCACTGTTGATGGTCGATATGGCCCACTTCGCTGGTCTGGTCGCCGGCGGCGCGCATCCCTCGCCAGTGCCACATTGCCACATCGTTACCAGCACCACGCACAAAACTCTGCGCGGCCCTCGTGCAGGGCTGGTGCTGTGCAAACAGGAATTCGCGGCAGCCGTGGATAAAACGACCTTCCCCGGAATCCAGGGCGGGCCTCTCGTGCACATCATTGCGGCAAAGGCAGTGTGTTTCCATGAGGCGATGCAGCCTGCATTCAAGGACTACGCCCGGCAGGTGGTCGCGAACGCAAAGGTACTTGCCCAGAAGATGATGGATGAAGGCTTCCGTGTAATCTCCGGAGGTACCGACACTCATCTTTTCCTGATGGATGTCTTTGCCAAGGGCATGCTGGGCAGTGAAGCCGAGCATGCGCTCGGACAGGCGGGGATCACGGTGAATAAGAACGCGATTCCGTTTGACAGCAATCCGCCGCTCAAGCCGAGCGGAATTCGAATCGGTACCCCCGCGCTGACGACACGCGGCATGAAAGAGAAGGAGATGCAGCAGGTCGGGCTATTCATTGCTGAAGCACTACGCAATCACAAAGACTCGCAGATCCTGGCAAAAGTTCGGCGCCAAGTGCTTGAACTGGCGGAGGCCTTCCCGCTGTATCCAGAGTTGCGCGAGCACGTGGGCGCTGCATGATCGAGTGCCCTCTTACGCGGTTACATCGGCACAATCTTCAGCACGCGGCCACCGGAGATATCCACGACGTAAAGCTCTCCGGATGCATCCTGGCCGAAGGAACTGATATTGAAGCTGGCGTCCATGAGCGTGCTGCGAGTGAAGGTGTTGGGCGGATTTTCGGTGAGTGCCCAAATCTTGCCGTTGAGGTCGCCGAAAACATACAGTCCCTGCAAATTCTTGAGCGCACTCCCGTGGTAGACGAAGCCCCCAATCACTGCTTCGGCTTCTGGATGGGCAATTTCCACGACAGGAAGCGTTAGCCCGGTCATGTTGCAGCCGGTCGCGGGCTTGAAGCAATGAGTAGCCTCCATGATGCTCCAGCCGTAGTTGGCTCCTTTCTGCACGATGTCGACCTCCTCGAACTTGTCCTGGCCAACATCGCCTGCCAACAGCCTTCCGCTCTGGTGATCGAACGAGAAATGGAAAGGATTGCGGAAGCCCACCGCGTAGATCTCCGGCAGGCCACCACCGCTCACAAACGGATTATCCGCAGGAATTGCATACTGTCGTCCCGGGCTCGTTGAGTTCACATCAATGCGCATGATCTTGCCCAGGAGCAGTTGGGTGTTCTGGCCGTTATTGAAGGGATCGTCTTCGCTCCCGCCGTCGCCCAGGCCGAAGTAGAGGAACCCGTCCGGTCCAAATGCCAGCTGCCCTGCTTTGTGGTTGTTGAAATTTCCAACCTGGTTCACTACCAGCAGGATGCGCTCCGTGGCGGGATCAACCTGGTTTGCCGCCGGGGACGCCGTGAGCTCCGAGAAAACTGACTGAATCTGTCCGCCGGTGGAGCGAACATAATAGACGTAGAGCTTTCCATTCTGGGCAAAGGCGGGATGGAAGGTCAGGCCCAGCAACCCGGACTCGCCGCTGTTGAATACCTTGCCACTTATGTCGAGGTACGGAGTAGGTAGAAGCGCACCATTCTGGATGATATGGATTGTGCCGCCCTGCTCAACAACAAAGAGACGGCCGGAGCTATCCGGTGGGGATTCGAGGCCCAATGGCGAGGTCAATCCTGAAACGACCTGCTGAAGAGCTATGGAGCCGGGAGATCCTGGAGGCGGGTTGTTGTTAGATACGCTTCCGGAACCGCAGCTTAAGGCACTCAGAGCCCCGAGCGCCAGTAACGCCGAGACGGCAACCTTGTTTAGACACATTGCAGGACTCCATGCCAGTTCAGATGAGACTGGCATGCAGGCTGCTGGCCGTCAAGGCCTGCCGCGATTCTCAACTGGATTTCCTCAGAAACAAGGACCTTAATCCCTCGTCCGTAGCCCTCCTTTTCCGGTTAAATTGCTTCCAATCGTGCAGCAGGGTAATGGTTGTGCGGGCGCGATTGGTAAATCTCGTGTGGGTGGTCTGTCTTGCGACCCTTTCTGCGGCTGCAGAAACTGGGAATCGCGTTCCAGACCTCAACACGATCGTGCAGCGCATGCAAAGCGCCCAGAGAGAAGATAAGGCCAGCGCCAAGCCATACACCGTCCGTCGCGACTACCAGATTCTCGACAAGTCCCAGGAAACGAAAGCACAGGTCATCGCCAACATCAGCTTCTTTCCTCCAGACCGGAAAGAGGCTCAGATTGAGAGCAGCCACGGAGGCATGGGAGAGAAGGTGCTTCGCGACGTAATCGCGCATGAGACGCAGCCGCCAAGAGATGCCGCCCGAACCGAGATCACGCCCTCGAACTACCACTTTGAGCTGCGTGGTACATCAACTCTCAACGGCCGGGACTGCTACCTGCTCGGGATGAAGCCCCTGCGCGACGATAAAGAATTAATCAAAGGCCAGATGTGGGTGGATGCTGAAACTTACCACGTGCTCAGAGTGGAAGGCACGCCAGCCAAGAGTCCATCGTGGTGGATTCGCGATTTGTACATCCTGATGAGCTTTGGGGAGATTGAGGGCAACTGGATGCCGACATTCACCAAGGCGATCGCTAATGTTCGTTTTAAAGGCCGGTATGAAATGGTAGCGCACGATCTCGAGTATCGCGCAGGAACTGTGCATACTGCTCATCGCCGGCACAGTCCGGGTATTCTAGCCGGATCCGCCATCCAGCCCTGATTCTGGGCAATAATTCCTACTCAATTTTCTATAAACGATGACAACCTCGCGAGCGCGAGCTCGCAGTTCGCTTACAACCAGATTCCCGTGCGGTGCCAGCGCGTGTGAGAAAAGAAATTGCCGGCGATGGAAGCGTAAAACGCGAGGCGATGCTCAGGGTTCTCATCGAGCCAGCGTGATGAAGGAGCATCATAGGACCAGTACACGAACAGCGGTTCGCCGATCACGTTCTTTACCGGAACGAATCCCCAGTCGCGGCTGTCACTGGAGTTGTCGCGGTTATCGCCCATCACAAAGAGCTTGCCTTGAGGAATAACAATAGGTCCCACGTGTTCGTGCGGCCGCCGGAAAGGTCCCTGGTGGCGCACGTAGGGTTCGCGCACAGGCTGCCCATTGATAAACATCTGTTCTTCGACGATCTCAAAACGGTCGCCGGGTACCGCAACCACTCGCTTGAGAAAGGTCTCGCGAGGATCCACCGGATAACGGAAGACAACGATGTCGCCACGATGAATGGTCTTCAACGTGGGCAGGCGCCAATTGAGCAGTGGGATCTCCGGCCCGTAAAGAAACTTGTTCATAAACAGGTGATCGCCAACCATGATCGTGCCTTCCATCGAGGCGGTTGGCACAAGGGAGGCTTCACCGATAAAGATGCGAATTGCCAGGGCAATCACACCGAGCAGAAGAATCTTGCGGGTAGAGCGCCGGAGGAACTGCGTTTTGCGCTCGGTCCGCGAGCTTTGTGATAGGTTAGCTTCCAAAAGATCCGTGCTTACATTCTCGACTGGTTGGTCACCATGAGACGATGACATTTGAGAATCGATCTGGGCGGACTGGTGTTCGACGAGCTCGAGCGTTTGCATAAACCCCAAGGCTCTTCTCCCTCAGGAGAAGGAGTGGCGCCTGAGGTGATTTTTGGTGGGAGCGACTGGGGTCTCAATCAGGTAAATACCTGCTCCTCGCCGCCATTTAGTGCTGTCCGAGGGTAACGCGCCCGTAATCCGGCGCGGGCCGAGTGACACCCAGTGGACGCAGAAGCGGTTCACGTCAGAATCCCGCCGCCTGGACTCGTGACAAACGCGTTGAGTTACCAGAGTCAGGAATTCGCGAGCAAAGGCCCGCGAAAAACTCTGCTATAATCGAGTTCTACGCAAATGAGGGCGCCCTCTGCGCTCAATTGCAGTCTGTCGGGGAGTGGCTCAGCCTGGTAGAGCACCTGGTTCGGGACCAGGGGGTCGGAGGTTCAAATCCTCTCTCCCCGACCAATTTCCTTCACTCAATCCCCTGGTAGACGGCCCTGTTCCCTCACGCCGGTTCGGGACGTCTCTTCGTGCGCGCCTGGGCGCGCAGGGGGTCGGAGAAGGTCCTTCGCTGGCGCTCAGGATTTCGGC
>DATAEJ010000294.1:0-34011 GCA_036258095.1 Candidatus Angelobacter sp.
ATATGCGGATAAGAATTATATGAGCTTAGGGTGAAGCGGTTACGGGAAAAGACAAACACGCTATAAGCCGTGTTCGGAACCATCCAGGCGGTTCGCAGCGTGTTTTCCGTGCTCAGATCAAGGGCGCGCTGCATCGCCACCGCGGTTGGTCCTCCGGAACTGAATACCACCACGCGCCGGCTGGTGGGTTCACCACAGAGTTGCGCAAGCGCGCTGTGGATGCGATCACAAAAGGCCGACCACGGCTCGATTTCCGGGGAAGGCAGTTCGCCATGTGCCCAGCGATGGACCACCACCTCGAAGACGCGCTGGAAGGTTTTGAAACGGGCAGCCTGGCCCTCAGCCTTTTCAAAATCCTGATACAGAGCGCGAACTGCGGGGTCGCTTTCGACCAAAGCGGGTAGCGTTTGTGCAACCACAGCTTCAGCACGGAATTCGTCGAACTCCGGAAGCACGTTCAATTCCGGCCAGTTTAATCCTGCGGCACGCATGGCCTCGCCTGCGATCCTTGCGGTCTCCTGTTGCCGGACACGAGGTCCGGAGTAAACATGATCGAAGTGAAATTGGTGGCGGGCCCAATACTCGCCGAGCATGCGTGCCTGCCGCTCCCCTTTTTGCGAGAGCTTGTCATAGTTTTCTTCGAGAAATGACGCCTGCCCGTGGCGTACCAGCAAAAGATAGCTCATGAATGGTGGTCTTTGAATTGGAGAAGACCGCAGAGAATATCACACCGGCGGAAAGGAGGAAATCTCCCAAACCGCACCGAGTCACACGGGGCTCAGTGTCGCCAGCGGTACGCAAAAACGGTAGTTTGCGCTATTTGGGCAGGCGCAACTCAATACCGTTAGGTGCGTTTGCCTGCTCGGTGGCAGCGCGATCCAGATCGGCAATCTGGTACTTGCGCGCATTGCGCTCGTCAAGCACCCAGAGCGTCTGGCCGGCGACGACATAATTCTTCGCGGACACTTTGCGGCCGTCCTTGAATATGAATACGGCGGGCTCAGGTGGCAGAACATTGGTGACGGCAGGCGGTGCTGCGGGCCGGCGTGATTCTTCGAACTGGCGCTGCTGCTGTTCTCGAAGGTCCTGGACTTCATCCGAGAGGCGCTGGATCTCTGCCGTCACGGCTGCACTCTCATTGTCATAGTTCGCTGCGGGCTGGACTTGTTGAGCTTGTTGGGAAGAGTAATAGTCTTCCGGGAAGAGCGGATAATAACCGGGATAGCCGCCGAAGAACGGACCGCCCCCAAGGAAGAATCCACCGCCCAGAAACAAGCCACTACAGTTGATCCCAAAGCAGCCAAAAGGAGAGAAGAACGCTACACGATTGCGGTGATGGAACCCGTTGTGGAATCCGGTATGAAAGAACACGCCACCGCCCCTGCCAAATGACCCGATATGGTGGTTAGGCACGACAACTACAGGGCCGCGGGCAAAGCGGGAAGGTCGCGCAAAGGAACCGGGAACAACGCGAGGGCCCGCAACAGGTCCACGGGGCGCCACCATGGGGCCGCCGCGGAATCCAGAACTAAAGCGCGGACCGGAAGAGACTCGAGGGGATGATACCGCTGGGCCGCGACCTCCACGCATCTGCGCGTTCAGTGGGGAGAGAGCGAGTACGGCCACTCCAAATACCGCAAAGGATGTGAGCCTGTTCATACGTATATTTTATCTCCGTTGTAAGAATGGGGATGTGCAACTATTTTTGCAGTGTTTTCAATCATGTGGCCGATTCAGAGCGGTCTATAATGCCGCGCATGAGAACGCCAGCTCTGATTGTGATCGCATTGATTGCGAGTCTCTCCTCAGCTCAGCAGAACAAACCTTCACAGCAGCCTTCGCCCGGTCCCGTCAGAACCACGGCCACACCCGACAGCCAGCGCAAGAACGTGGTGACAACTGTGAAGAACGCCAATGTCTATCGGCAGGAGGAAGGTTTTGTGGATGCGAATGGCGTGCTGATTTACTACAAGATCATCGGCCGTGGAACGCCGCTGATGATCGTGCACGGCGGTCCGGGTGCATCGCACGATTACCTGTTGCCATACCTGCTGCCGCTCGCACGCAGCAATCGACTGGTGTTCATCGATGAGCGCGGCTCTGGAAGGTCAGAGAAACTGCAGGACCCGACGCAGTACACCGTCGAGAACATGGTGGAGGACGTGGAGACGGTGCGGCAGGCGCTGGGGTTGGGCAAGATCGCGCTGATGGGACATTCCTACGGCGGTGTACTCGCGCAGGCGTACGCATTCAAGTACCAGGAGAACCTCGCGCGACTCATCCTGGCGGGAACATTTTCCAGCACCACAGAGATGAACAAGGTGCTGGCGCGGGAGAAGCAGTCGATGCCCCCGGCGGAGCTGAAGAGACTAGAGGAACTGGAGAAAACTGGTCTGTTTGGCAAAGGAAAACCATGGGAGCAGCGACGCTATCCAGACGAGTATGCCCGGCTCGCGTGGGGAGACGGTTACTTCCCGTATCTCTACGGCGCGCGACCCGACCCGAACTACGACCCTGCAGCGGGGAATACAACGAATTCATGGGAACTCTATCGCGAGATGTGGGGCTCTGACGGTGAGTTCGTGATCGATGGCAATTTAAAATTAGTGGAATACGCGACCAAGCTGCCGGGTATCAGGGTTCCGACACTGATCATTTGCGGGGACCATGACGAGGTTGATCCGTCTCTCTCGCGAGCGATGCACGAGAAAATTGCCGGATCGAAGCTGGTCATCTTGCCGAATTCCGGTCACCTTGCGTTCGTGGACCAGCCGAACCTTTACATCCAGGCGGTGAATGAGTTTTTGCACGGCAAGTAAACTTTGAACGAAAAACCGCGGGCTAGTCTTTTCGGCGGGACACCACTTCGAACTTAGCTAGGGTGGCTTCTGTACCGAAGCGAAGTGAGTTGGGGATTTCTGCAACGCGGTCCGTGAGACGAATCAGATCCTCGACCTTTTCACGCGGATCGTCACTTTCGACGCGTACGGAAAAGCGAAGATTGGTTGCCCGGACCGGATCACCGCCCCAGTCGGTCTCAACCTGGATATTGACATTGTTGATAGAGATGCCCAGTTTCTCTGCTTCACGGAAAAGATCATTGCAATAGCAGCCGCCAACCGCGAAGAGCAGCAGCTCGCCCCCATTGAAACCAATTCCAAGGGAGCCGGTCGAAGTGGCACGATCAATGGTTACAGTCCTGCCGTTACTCCAGCCCACAGCTGCCGTCGCCCCGTGAACAGTGCGGATTTCGACTTTCGTCTGAGCCATGCCGGTTTAGGAATGGCTCCCGGCCAACACCGGATCTGAGGCGTTACGGCTTTTACTGGCGGACCTGATCAGGTCAGCAGCTTTTTCGGCAATCATCATCGTGGGCGCGTTCGTGTTACCGCCGATGAGCGTGGGCATGATCGAAGCGTCGACTACTCGCAGCCCTTCCACGCCGCGGACACGCAGTTCGGAATCCACTACTGCTCCGGCGTCGCTACCCATTTTGCAGGTACCCACAGGGTGATAGAGGGTGGCGGCGAATTTCTGAATGTGCGCCCGCAGTGCTTTGTCATCGGCAGCTTCGGGACCGGGATGCATCTCCCGCCCACGATATGTTTCAAAAGCCTGAGCAGCGGCAAGCTTGCGGGACAGCTTTACGCCTTCCAGCATCACATCGAGGTCGCGGGGATCCGCAAAGTAGTTTGCGCGGATCACCGGTGCGTCAAGAGGATTGCTGGAGCGAAGCGTGAGCTTTCCACGGCTACGCGGCCGGATCATGGTTGGGCCGAAGGTAAAAGCATGACCTTTGAATTTCTGGAACCCGTGGTCAACGTAGTACCCGGGCCCGAAGTGAAACTGCAGATCCGGAGCCGGGGCATCGCTCGCGATACAGACAAATCCACCCGCTTCCGCGACGTTGGACGTGAGCATGCCCTTCTTCGTGCACAAATACCTTGCCAGACTGCCGGCTGATTCCGCATTGGCCAAAGTAATGGGCTGCGTGGACTGATAGACGACCGGAACCGCCGGATGGTCCTGCAGGTTGGAACCGACACCCGGCAAATCGCAAGTTACCGGAATATTCAGGCTGCGCAGGTGATCTGCGGGGCCGATCCCGGCGAGCATGAGCAGTTGCGGCGAGCCGACGGAGCCGGCGCAGACAATGATCTCGCGCTCGGCGTGCTCCTGTGTGCTTCCGTCACCGTGCTGATAACTCACGGCAATGGCACGACGGCCCTCAAAGATGATATCGAACACCTGTGCTGTGGTGCGGATGGTAAGGTTCGGCCTTTTCCTGATTGGCTGCAGAAACGCCGCGGCAGCACTCCAGCGCTTACCTTCAAACTGCGTGACCTGATACGGCCCGAAGCCTTCCTGAGTTTCGCCGTTGAAGTCAGGATTCCGCTTAAAACCGATCTGCTCTGCGGCTTTCATGAAGGCTTCGCCGAGAGGATTCGGCGAGCGCAGATTGGTCACGTGTAGAGGGCCGTCTGAGCCGTGGTATTCCGACGCGCCATTTTCATTTGCTTCTGACTTCTTGAAGTACGGCAGGACGTCGGCATAGCTCCAGCCCGGATTGCCGAGGTCGCGCCAGTGGTCATAGTCATGGCGATTCCCACGGATATAGATCATGGCGTTGATAGAGCTGCTTCCGCCCATGACCTTGCCGCGCGGCCAGTACATGTTGCGGTTGGCGCATGCCGCTTCCGGCTCTGTGTAATATGCCCAGTCACAGGAAGTCTTGAAAAGCTTGGAGAACGCCACGGGAATGTGGATTTCCTTCTGCGTGTCTGGACCGCCTGCTTCCAGCAGCAGCACTTTGACTTGAGGATCTTCGCTGAGCCGGTTGGCCAGCACACATCCGGCTGACCCTGCGCCAATAATGATGTAATCGAACATCCGGGGCTCCTGCGGTTTACGATTGTAGTCCCAAAGAGAGTCGCGAATGACGGCAATGTTGTAAATGACACCTCTCAACCAGACCGGAAAGCATCTCAGGCGTAGAGGCTGACAGTGATAAAGGTTGCGGCCGACATTTCGGAGCGGGTAAGACTCGGGAAAATTGTGAAGGTCCTGGTGACTGGGCTGGTTCTTTTCAGCTTCATACCACCTCTGCGCGCTCAGGATACGCCCCAGAATCTGCAGCGCAAGATGCGTCTGCTTGATGAAGATGAGGTCCGAACAGTGATCAGCCGTGCAGAGGAGGGAAATCCTGTGAGCCAGCTTTGGGCGGGGCTGATCTACGATCTGGGGCAGCACGTGACGGCCGATCGCAAGACTGCGGCCCGGTACTACGCGAAGGCCGCCCAACAAGGCTCTGCGCCAGCGGCGTTTCTTCTGGCAGAGATGTATGCGACTGGCGCGTCTCTGGCGAAGGATCCTGCGAAGGCCTCGCAACTTTACAAGCAAGCCGCGGACGCAGATTACGGTCCGGCAATCACAGTTCTTGCCGATATGTACGTCAGTGGGATGGGAGTGGAGAAGAGCCTTGCGGAGGCGTTCCAGCTTTACACTCGTGCCGCGAAGCAGGGCGATCCGAAAGCGGAGTATGCGCTGGGCGTGATGTATCGAGATGGCTTGGGAACCACCAAACAATGTGAGCCGGCGATCAAGTGGATTGTTGCAGCGGCCAATCAGAAATACCCTCCAGCGCAGACTGCTGTGGGTGATCTGTACAGCTCCGGTACCTGCGTCCCGCAGGACTACACCCGGGCGGCGAAGGTTTATGAGCTGGCTGCGAACCAGAATGATGCGGCAGCGGCAGCCCATCTGGGCGAGCTTTATGCCGATGGGCATGGCGTAAAGCGTGACCCAGAGGCAGCATATAAGTGGTTTGCTATTGCACAGACTGGTGGAGTTCCAAGCGACCGCGTTGCGGCGCTGCGCCGAGAGCTTTCCAAAGAACAGATTGCGTCCGCGGAGGCGGCAGCCGAGGCTTGGATGAGGGAGCATCAGAACAAGTGAGCTCAGCGGCTAAACACCATGTTCTCGAGCTTGCTGCCTGTCTGTTCCTTCCAGCGGAAGAACAACTCTGTGTAAGAGAGAGTGATGTAATCACTCTTAGGGATTCCCAGAATCCGGGCGGTGCTGTCAATCCATTCCGGCTGGCCTTCAATTTCGCCGAAGTTGCCGATCGGTGTTTCGTCAATGACCACGTGTCCGGAGCCATCGGTCCATTCGCTTCGAAACTTTTCATAGATGAAGCGCGGCCGGTAGCCGAGCGTTTCCAGGATGGCGGCCATCGAAGTCCCACTGCTAACGTCGGTCTCAATTTCACGCCGGGATTTGTGCGGACCCGTTGTTGAAGGCTTGTCTTTGTAGGTAAGCGTCCACTTAGTGCCGTATTCGCGGAGGCGCAGCAGGGCACCGCGGCTACGCAGAGGATCGCCAGGAAGATCGTAAAGAGTGTTTTTCTCGTGGGTACGTGTGGTGCTTTCTCTGAAACCGGAGCTGCGCAGGCGAGTTGTTACGGCGGTCAGGTCTTGAATCCTGAATTTGATCTCGACTTCGTGGTTGTCACTCGCAGCCATGATGGAGGTTAATGCTGCTCAGGCCAGTTCGAGTCCCAGCGCCATTCCCATACCGCCGCTCACGCACAGTGTCGCCAGGCCATGCTTCGCCTTGCGGCGTCGCATCTCGTGCAGAAGCGTGGTGGTAATCCGCGCGCCGGTGCAGCCAATGGGATGTCCCAGGGCAATAGATCCGCCATTGACGTTCAGCTTCTCGGCGTCAATGTGCATTTCGCGGTCGCAGGCGATGACCTGGGCGGCGAAGGCTTCATTCAGTTCGATCAGGTCGAAGCCGGCGAGCTTCATGCCGAGCTTCTTTTCCAGCCTGGCGACTGCCGGTACCGGGCCAATTCCCATGGTTCGGGGGTCTACTCCCGCGGACGCGGAGCCCATGACCCGGGCGAGCGGCTTGAGGTTGTTGCGACGAACGAAGTCCTGGCCGGCCAGAACCACTGCGGATGCGCCATCAGTAATGCCAGATGAGTTCCCGGCGGTTACGGAGCCGGTTTTTGAGAACACCGGGGCAAGTTTGGACATCTTTTCGATCGTGGCGCCCAGAAACGGGTGTTCATCCTGCTCGAAGACTTCGTCGCCCTTCTTGCTCTGGAGAGTTACTGGAACGATTTCATCCTGGAAACGGCCGCTTTTGATGGCGGCTTCCGCGCGCTGCTGGGAGCGCAGGGCGAACTGGTCCTGTTGCTCGCGTGGGATGTGGTACTGCTCGGCCAAGGTTTCGGCGGTTTCGCCCATCACGAGCTTGCAGAGCTGACAAACAAAGCCGTCGCGGTACATGCCATCCACCAGTTCCTGATTTCCAAGGCGGTATCCCCATCGGCCGCCGTCAAGGTAATAGGGAACTCGGGACATTGATTCTGTACCGCCGGCGAGAACACATTCCATGTTCCCGGCCAAAATCTCGCTTGTGCCTAGCGCGATGGCCTTCATGCCCGAGGCGCAGGCCTGGTTGACCGTATAGGCGGGCGCTTCTTTGGGCACGCCGCTGCGGACAGAGATCTGCCGGGCTGGATTGGGGCCGTTTCCGGCCTGCCGGGCGCTGCCGAAAATGGCTTCTTCCACCTGCCCCGGATCAACGCCGGCTCGTTCCATCGCTGCTTTCGCCGCGATTACCCCCATATCTGGCGAAGTCAGGTTGGCGAGCTTGCCCCCGAATTTTCCAATTGGGGTTCTTACGGCAGAAAGAATGAAAACGTCCAACAAGGGCGCTTAACCTCCAGCGCGTTTAGTGTAGCAGGGCGTTGAGGGTGACCCAAAACGGCAGCTTTATGCTACCAAGAACTGAATATGCATATAGTTTTATGCATAACAAAAGTAATCGGGGAACAACGATTCGGGAGTTCTGGCCGTCTAAGAAATGAGATAATTAAGGGGATTCGCCTACGCAGGGGGTCAGTGTCCTGGAGTTCCGAACGTAGGTGAAGAACAACGCTTGCGGCTTGAATCAGCCTGTGAGGCAGCGTGAAGGGAAGCAGAGCTTAGTTATTCGGATTCATATACTTACCATTCATATGCGCAGTGGGGAGACCCTAAATTCGAAGCTAAGGAGTGTTCATGAAACGAGTACTGTCCATTCTGGCGGCGGCCAGCTTATCGGCTGCCAACGTGGGGGCGGCTCCCGTTCCAAACCACCGACAGCAACCCCAAAACAAAACCGCGACCGATTCGAAAGTCGCTGGTAGCCCCAAGACGGAAAAGAGCCAGAAATCTCCCAAAGCGGTTGCGGCAAAGCCTGCAACTAAGCCTTATCAGGTAGGAAACGCGTCCTGGTACGGCAAGCAGTTCCACGGAAAGGAGACTGCCAGTGGCGAGGACTTCGACATGTTCGAACTCACCGCCGCACACCGGCATCTTCCTCTGGGAACTTATGTGAAGGTGACCAACCTTCGTAACGGAAAATGGGTCATTGTCCGCGTGAATGACCGGGGTCCTTATGTTGGAAACCGGATCATGGACCTGAGCTACAGTGCCGCCCGGATGCTTAACTTCTACGGTGGCATTGAAAAAGTGCGGATTGACCTCGTCCAGCCGACGACCATGGCTGTGAATCAGCCCGCGGTTGGAGCTCCATAGTTTCCGCAATTCGGGACTATACTGAGGGTATGTCCCCTCAAATTCCTGACAGAAACATCGCAGCAGCCCCCCTGCAAACTCGCGATCGCCTGATTGTGGCGTTGGATGTAAGCACCGCGCGAGAAGCAGGGGAGCTGGTGCGTCTTATAGGGGACAACGCCGGACTCTATAAAGTCGGGCTGCAGCTCTATACCAACGAAGGCCCAACCTTTGTCCGCGAGATGATTGCCTCCGGCCGCCGCGTTTTTCTCGATCTAAAACTCCACGACATCCCAAACACAGTAGGCCACGCAGTAAAGGCCGCACGAGACCTTCGCGTAGACATGCTTACCGTGCATGCCTCAGGCGGCAGGGCAATGCTCCAGGCTGCGGCCGAAAATGCTGGCGATGTTAGCCTGCTTGTGGTTACAGTTCTTACCAGCTTTACCGAATCCGATCTCAATGAAGTTGGCGTGCCGGGCGAAGTTGCCAGCCAGGTGATGCGGATGGCGAAACTGGCCACAGAAGCGGGGATTAGAGGTGTGGTGTCATCGCCGCGGGAGGCAAGCCTTCTACGCAACAACCTGGGTGAAGATTTCCTGATTGTCACGCCGGGTATTCGGCCTGCAGGCACAGATGTGAATGATCAGCAGCGGATTGCCACACCTGCGTCGGCGTTGGCGGCTGGCGCCAGTCACCTGGTAGTGGGGAGGCCGATCACCCATGCTGCGGATCCGGCCCGGGCGGCACGGGAGATCGTGGAAGAAATGACAGGTGCTCAGGCAGCGGTTTAACGCTGATCGAGCATCTACTCTGGGCAGCTTCTTAGCAAAAAACAGTTGTTCAATCTGCATTGGGAGAACGTCCTTATGCGCAACGTGGCCGCGTTCGCGATTTTTGCCGTCCTGAGCCTCTCAGCTCAGAACCCATCTTCACCGGAAACTCAACAGCGGGCAGCATCACCGGCAAGCCCCCAGTCCGCCCAGGCGCAACAAACTGCCGATCAGGCTAGCCAGCCAGCTGATGACGGAAGACATGTGACAGTTCCTGCTGGAACGGAAGTCCTGCTGCAAATGAGGAGCGCCATCGATAGCCGTAACAATCACGTAGGAGATGGCGTCTATTGCCAGACTGCTTTCCCCGTCACCATAGGAAACGTGATTGCGATTCCAGCCGGCACGTACGTGAAGGGGGAAATCACAAAGCTGCAGCGCGCGGGCCGAGTTAAGGGCCGGGGTGAGGTGCTGTTCAAGTTCACCAGCATGATCTTTCCAAATGGCTATACGGTGGAGATGCCGGGCAACGTGCACAACGATTCAGGTACTGCCAGCGCCAGCGTGGACAAAGAAGGAAACATTAAGGCGGATCGAAGCCTGGGAAAAGACGTGGAAACCGTTGCCAAGGGAGGCGGCTATGGATTGGGAGCAGGCACAATCGCTAGCGGCAGCTTGAACGGAGCACGAATCGGCGGCGGAATCGGTCTGGCAGCTGGGCTCGCAACAGTGTTGTTGACCCGTGGGAACGAAGTCCGCATTGAACCGGGAGCCTCATTCCGCATGGTCACCCAGTTACCGCTGACGGTGGACATTGTCGGGGTAGCTCCGAACCGCGTGGCAACGGAGACGGTGCCGCGACCCACAACGAATAATCGATTGCCAGTGCCGTCGGCTCCTTCGAATCCGAAGCAATAACGATCACGAATCTGTCTGCCCGGCTGCAGGTGTCTTAACGAGTGGCCGGGCGAAGCCGGTGAAGATCCGCCGTCCCTGGCGGGAAAACTCGCCAAAAGAGATCTCGACTTGAAGCTCCCTGCCGTCTTTATGAAGGGCGGGCAGTTCCACGCCTTCCCAGGTGACGCGCCGCTTGCCGGTTTCGCGAAAGTTTTTCAGTCCGGCGCGGTGGTGTGCGCGCATCCGCTCGGGGATCAGCATGGCCAGGTTCTGTCCAATGACTTCGTCGGGTTTATAACCGAAGAGGTCCCAAACTTTGGGATTGGCGTAAAGGATCGTGGAGTTTTCGTCGATCGTAAGTACGGCGTCAGCAGAGCCGCTCGCGAGCAGCCGGAGTTCGGCGTCCAGCGATTTCATCTCGCTCTTGATGCGGGCGCGCTCCAGAAATACGCCGATTTGTCCGCCCAGGTACTGGAAGAATTCAGACAGGTGCTGGTCGGGCTGCTTGAGCTCACGAGAGAAGAGTTCCAGAACGCCCAGAACGCCGTTTTCGGCGTAGAGCGGGAATGCCACTCCGGCGCGAATGCCTTCAAGATTCGCGACCGAGTTGCGGGGAAAGTTCAGATCCGAACGGACATCAGTGATCCATACAGTTTGCCGTTCAAGCCAGGCTCGCCCCGGGAGTCCCTCGCCCGGCGCGAAGCTACGGCTGCGCGATACGCTTTCAAACTGCGTAGCCTTGATGCTGTTCCATACGGTGTTGCACCGCAGCCGGAGCGTGTTGTCGTCGACAACCCATAGCAGACCTATGTCCCAGCCGAAGGTGATGCCCAGAAGGCTGGTAACAGCAAACGTACATTCGTGAGAATCGGTGCTTTCTGCCAGAATCCGCATGATGGAGACGCTGATGCGGAAAAACTCGGCTTCCCGGTGATGCGGAGGGTGTGCTTCCATTCGCTTGCGAGTTGAGTTGATGCCCGTAGCTTCGCACAGCGTAAAGCTAATGCCACAGAAATATTTGTTCGGTTCCGGTTCCAAAACGAATCGAGGTTTTGGGTCGGCGAAGTTCGGCTTGTTGACGGTTTTTAAGTATTCTGCCGGTTTACAAAAAGAAAGTGGGCGAGAAATACGTTGGGACGTAACGTTGTATTAAATATAGTAAAGAACCTCTTAGATAGATTCACCTTTTGGTATATTGCTCCTGCTCTGCCGAATGTAAGTTACTGATTCTCCTTGGATTGACGGTTTTCTGCTGCTGGAACTCCGGGTGCACATTAATAAGGTTCGGAGCCAGCTGAACACATTCAGAGCGCGTTAAGCCAGAAATCGCTTTTCATCAATTTCGCAAGCGTAATTCGCTAAATCACTTTAATTTTCTTTCCGGCATTGTTTTACCCAGAGGAGGGAGCGAGAGATGTCAAGAAAGGTAGCCACATTCCCCCGCATGCTGGTGCTGATACTGTTCCTTGTGTCGGCGCTGGCATTCGGCCAAAACACCGCAAGTATCAAAGGGACGGTAACGGATGCAAGCGGAGCTGCGGTACCGGGCGCCACTGTCACCGTAAAGAATCCTGACCTTGGAATTGAGCGGACTACCCAGAGCAACTCAGCGGGCGATTACGAGGTTCCGGCACTGCCACCGGCGACTTATTCGGTGCAAGTGCAATCTAAGGGCTTCGAAACTCAGATCGCCAAAAATGTTGTTTTGGCGGTGAGCAAAAACTCTGTTCAAAATTTCAATCTGAAAGTGGCGAGCACGAGCGAAGTCATCAGCGTAGAGGCAACAGCGCCGATCATCGAAACAACTACGATGACGGTCGGGCAAAGCATCGATCAACGCACAGTACAGGAAATTCCGCTGAACGGCCGCCATTTTGTTGATCTTGCTCTGCTGATCCCAGGCACAGTGACGCCTCCGCAGAACGGATTTCTCACAGCTCCACTGCGTGGCCAGGGCTCGTTCGCGTTCAACACGGCTGGAAACCGTGAAGATGCCGTCAACTTCATGATCAACGGCATCAACCTGAATGACATGTCGCAGAATCAGGTGACTTTCCAGCCGACGATCAATACCGTGTCGGAATTCAAAGTTGACAATTCGACATACAGCGCCGAATACGGCCGGAACTCCGGTGCGATCGTCAACATCGCCACTCGCTCCGGCACGAATCAGTTCCATGGCGAACTGTACGATTATTTGAGAAATGATTTCTTTGATGCACGTAACGCGTTTAACCGCAAGACTGTAGTATCGAACGGCGCTACGGTTGCCAATCCGATTGCCAGCTTCAAACGGAACCAGTTTGGCGCCGATTTTGGCGGTCCGATTTTCCGGGACAAGACATTTTTCTTCCTCAGCTATGAGGGGCTGCGCCAGCGCCAAGGGTTGCCCTTTGCAGCCAACGTACTCGATGATCCAACTCGCGCAGCTATCCTGGCGGGCGCGAATCCTGTAGCCAAGGCCCTGACGAACCTTCTGCCCGCTGCGAACGGCACATTAAATAACGCACCGGCGTTCCTCGGATCAGGCGTGGCACCCGTGGACATCGATCAGGGAACCGCGGATATCAGCCACAAAATCAGCGATAAGGATTCACTCCACGGCTACTGGGTATATCAGCGTGACCTGCGCATTGAAGCTGCACAGGGAACGAGCATCCCGAGTTTCGGGGATACCCGGCAAGGCCATCGCCAGGTTCTTACGTTGAATGAAACGCACGTGTTCAGTTCGAACATGGTGAACGAAGCGCGCATCGGCGCGAATCGCATTCTGATCACTTTCAACCCAAACAACACCACAGACCCTGCCTCGCTGGGGCTTGGAAGTGCTTTGGGACCGAATGAGCAGTTCATGCCGACGATCGTCCTGAATTTCCTGAACGGGACAACCTTCGGCGACGAAAGGGCATTCCCACAGGGCCGCGGTGACACGACGTATGTGCTCGCTGATACGCTCAGCTGGATTCGCGGACGCCATTCATTCAAATTCGGCTCTGAGTGGCGCGATTTCCGGAACAATAACTTCAATGGCGATCCGGGGCAACTGGTCTACAACTCGCTCGCCAGTTTCCAGAACGATACACCTGACACTGCAGCAAGAACCGTGGGTAGCGTGGCGAACCGCATCGATCAGGGAGCCCTCGACTTCTTCGCTCAGGACAGCTTTAAGTTCACGCAGAACCTGACTCTTGAACTCGGCTTACGGTATGCCTGGAATATGTCTCCTACGGAAGCCAAAGACCGTTTCGTGACATTTGATCCTGCGACCGTGTCGCTAAAACGAGTTACCGAGCCGTACGCGCAGAACAACAAAAACTTCCAGCCGAGAGTCGGTTTTGCCTGGGACGTGTTCCGGAACAGCAACACGATTCTGCGGGGTGGTTATGCTTACCAGACCGATGAGCCGATTACCGGGTTCGTAACGGGACTCACATCGAACCCGCCGTTCGCTCTTCCGATCTCAGTAAATACGCAGAGTACTGTCGCACAGCTGACGGCGGCCTTCAACGGCACGCCAAGCACCATCTCTCCGGCGATCGTCAATCCTGACTTTAGAGATGCGAATGTGCAATCCTGGAACCTCAATATCCAGCAGCAGCTTGGTCATGACATGGCGCTGATGGTTGGATACTTTGGCAGCAAAGGCACCCATCTTGAGGTCGACCGCAACCTTAACCAGCTGATTACATTCGGCAAACCAAACCCGATCACCCCAACACCACTGGTGCCGAATGTGCCGTTCTTCCAGCTATCTCCAACTGACCCATTCCTCCCGAATGTGCGTCTGGGCAATATGACCATGCGTGACAGCAGCTCGAACTCCAACTACCACGGTTTATGGGTCACGGCGACAAAGCACATGTCGCATGGACTGCAGTTCAACGGATCTTACACGTGGTCCCACTCAATTGACGATGTTTCTCGAAACAACAACGGAATTGTGCTACCGAACAGCCTTGACCTCGCCAGCGGGCGCGGCAATTCTGATTTCGATGTTCGTCATCGGGTCGTGGTCAATGCGATTTACGACCTGCCATTCAAGGGGAATCGACTGGTGAGCGGATGGGAAGTTGCCACGATCGTGAGTGCCCAGACCGGCAATCCGTTCACGATTGTTGTACCTGGCGCAGGCATTACTGGTGTCGGCAACACGGTCACTCCGATTGTGAATGGTCCGATTACGATCAGCAACAATCCCCTGGGGCAGTGGATCGTGCCAACCGGTACTGCGTTGGGCAATCCATCATTCGCGAATACGTTCACGATTCCCACAAACACCTTGGGGAACATGGCGCGTAACTCGATCTATGGCCCGGGATTTTCTGACGCTGATCTCTCCATTGTGAAGAACACGAAGGTCACCGAGAAGACGAACCTGCAGTTCCGCGTGGATGCATTCGATCTGCTGAACCACCCGAACTATGGCCAGCCGAGCCGAATCCTTTCCGCGGTCTCGTCTGCAAACCCGAAGACGATACCTGCGCTGTTCACCATTAACAGCACCCGGTTCCCGCCGGGCGATTCCGGATCGTCTCGTCAGCTGCAGATGGCGTTAAAGCTGCAGTTTTAGACAGAGACTCTAACCTCAGCGCACCGGCAAAGCCGGTGCGTTTTTTGTTTCAGACACCGTGCAACTTTGAGGGGCCGCTTCCGTTCTATGGCTACCATGGCTGCTGATGCTGAGAATCTTCCCGGATGGTTGCATCTCTCGCGTGTACGGCGGTATCGTAAGCCCTCCATGTCCTCGAAGCCTGCCACTGTGCTCGCAATGACTTTAAACATCCTGATCGCGACCGGTTCCGGGTTTGCACAACAAGGCCCGTTACCAGCATTCACTGCACAAACAGGCGTCAATGGCGCGAATGTGGAAACTTCAACTCAGAAGCAGACTTCCCCATCGGAGAATCGTGTTTTCCGCCTGGATGTCCGCCGGGTCGTAGTTGATGTTCAGGTGCTCGACAAGAAGACGCTGCGCGCCGTTCAGGGACTTCAGCCGGATGATTTCATTGTGGAGGAAGATGGTGTTGCTCAGCGGCTTCTGAAGAGCGGAAACCAGGAGGAACTCCCGCTCTCTGTCGTCATGCTATTTGACCTGACGGACAGTGTGCGTCCGGTGCTCAAGTCTCTGGCGAAGGGCGCACGCCAGGTTTTGGAACACCTGAAGCCCGAAGATGAAGTCGCGGTGATGACCTATTCGGCATCGGCACAGCTGCTCCAGGGATTCACTCGCGATCGCGACCTGACGGTAGCCGCAATTGAAAAGGCCGCGCACATGGAGAGCGGCGAGGCGGCATTCTTCAATGAAGGTATCTATCAAGCCGCAGCTGAACTCAATGCGGCTGAGCCAGCAAGGCGCCATGCCATTATCTGGCTTACGGACGACATGCCGAATTTCCCCACCGAAGAGGTGAGGGCCCGCTACGCACAAAGCCTGGCAGATCGCGCGCCGCACACGGAGAAAGAGGCCGTTACTGAGTTGCTCCGAACCGAAACGTCTGTTTCCACCATGCTTCAGACGAGCCAGATTTCTGACAGCGAGTTCTCACTGCGACTCTCAAGAGGCTCAGAAACCATGTTGAACAACATGCGCTACCCGCCGGGTGAGGTCCACAAATACGCGCAGGCCAGCGGCGGCGCTGTGGTGGAAGGATCCGGCAAGCGTGCGCGCGAGCAACTGAGCGAACTGATTGATGACCTTCGTACTCGCTACACACTCATCTACAGGCCTCAGAACGACAAGCCAAAAGGGAAGTTCTGCAGATTACGAGTACGCCTCACGCGAGAGGCCGCCAAAGCGCATCCGCACACGATTGTTGCTGCGCGGCAGGGGTATTATCGCTGAGCTTTTGTGTTCTGTCGCTGCGCTCCAAACCGCCTGGCGACATCGAGTCACCAAGTGCTCGCAGGCACTTGCGGCAGCCGGACTCAGCGCCCAAGCCGGCTTCGTCCGGCTCAGAGCGCTGCGGATGAGCTCTCTGATGCAGTTCCGCGGGGGATACCGCATGAAGTGAGGCGCTGACGTCCTTACGCCACTTGCGGTTTATTGACCAGCGCGGCGAAGCATCATAGAATTAATAGGAGCCAGTGCTCAGGTGCTGGCTTTTTCTTCGCTGCCCCCTCGTTCAACGGCAGGACAGCTGACTCTGGATCAGCATATCGGGGTTCGAATCCCTGGGGGGCAGCCAAAAACTCCAGAAGTTCAGCCTCACTTCATACTCGCTCCGCCTTTTCCAAGCTTTCAATGTGTGTTCCATCGGGAGTCGTTCGAGGGTGGTATCCTAGTTTGAAATCCTTACGAGACCCATATCATCAATGGACAATCCCCGCATTCCAGATAACACTGCCAGTCCAGAAACCGGCGAATCTTTCAGCGACATACTCCAGCAGTACGAGCGCAGCCACACGCACAAGCCCGGGGCGGGCGCGCAGGGGCTGGAAGGGACTGTGGTGGCCGTGACGGCCGAATCTGTCCTGCTCGATATCGGCTACAAGACGGAAGGCATTCTGCCCTTGTCGTACTTCCAGGAGCATGGCGAAACAGTAAAGCCGGGTGACAAGCTCATCGTAAACATCAAAGGGCGTGATCCGGAGGGCTACTACGAACTCGCTCGCGGACGAGTACGCCGCCCTACCGACTGGAGTGCACTCGAAAAGGCGTTCAAAGAGAAAGCTCTCATTGCGGGAACCGTAACCGGGGTTGTCAAAGGTGGTGTCACAGTGGACCTGGGAGTCCGCGCATTTATGCCGGCATCACGCACCGGTACGCGCGATGCGGCGGAAATGGAAAAGCTGATCGGTCAGGAAGTTCGTGTGCGCATCACCAAGCTCGATACGACCGAAGAAGACGTGGTGGTGGACCGCCGCGGCGTGCTGGAAGAGGAAGAGCGGGCGGCAAAAGTGCGTCGCTATTCGGAGCTGAAGGAAGGCGACACCATCCACGGAACCGTGCGCAGCCTTACCGATTACGGAGCCTTCGTGGATATCGGTGGGACCGACGCGCTGCTGCACGTTGGCGACATAAGCTGGGCGCGAGTAAGCAAGCCGAGCGACGTACTTTCAGTCGGGCAGGAAATTGAAGTCCGGATCGCCAAGATCGATCCCGAGAAGCACCGCATCTCGCTCAGCATGAAGCAGCTTCAGCCGCATCCGTGGGAGCAGGCGGCGGACAAATACAGAGTCGGCGAGCGCGTGAGTGGCGTGGTGAGCCGCATCGTGGATTTCGGCGCGTTTGTAGAACTGGAGCCCGGCGTGGAAGGGCTGATCCATATTTCCGAGCTCTCGTGGTCGCGGCGCATCAAGAAGGTCAGCGATGTAGTAAAGAACGGCGATACCGTGGAAGCCGTGGTGCTGGGCGTGAATTCGGCTGACCGGCGCATCTCGCTGGGGTTAAAGCAGACGCTCGGTGATCCGTGGGTGGAAGCCGGACAGCGGTTTACCATTGGCTCCATTGTTGAAGGGCCAATCACCAGCATTACAAAGTTTGGCGCTTTCGTGCAGGTGGCGGAAGGCGTGGAAGGAATGATCCACGTGAGCGATATCAGCGCCGAAAAGCGGATCAATCATCCACAGGACGTATTCAAGGCCGGCCAGACGGTCAAAGCGCAGGTGCTGGAAGTCGATAAAGACAAGCGGCGTCTGCGTCTCGGCATCAAGCAAATGGTGCCGTCCAGCCTCGATGAATATATCGCTGAACATAAAGTCGGTGATCAGGTGACCGGTCGCATGGGCGAGGTCTCCGGCGGCTACGCACAGGTGGAACTGGGCGAAGGCGTGTTCGGCGTGTGCCACGTGAAAGCCGGCGGCGCAGCTGCGGGCGCACAGGAAAGCAGCGGTCCAGCAAAGGCAGACCTTTCTTCGCTCAGTTCGATGCTGCAGGCGCGCTGGAAGAGTGGGAGCGCTAATCAGGTACGCTCACAAGTGAGCAGCGGCCAGGTGCGGAGCTTCAAGATCACCGGGCTGGATGCTTCGGCGAAGAAGATTGAGCTGGAGATGGTGTAAGACCAAACCTCACCAGTGATGACACTGATAGACACCGATCCGCGCCATGAACGTGGCTGCCTTCGGCGCGCTCGCTAACGGCCAATCAACCTAAACGAGCGATAGAACCTGTCGGTCTCGCGATTGATCGGCTTATCCATCGGCGCGATGGAGAGCAGTTCATACATGCGGCGGCCAACTACGTAATAACGGTTCCGCGCGCGATATTTTTCTGATTCGAGCTCCACCTGTAATCCGATGTAACCATCCAGCATGATGGGCATTTCAGAAATGAGTTTGCCGTGGACGGATTCAAGAGCGCCGTCGCGCTTGTCGGCGAGAAGTATTTCAGGGCGGCGCCTGTCTTCCTGGTCGAGAGTGTAGGCGATGGCCATCCAGCCGCTGTCGTCTCCAAGCGGAATGCTGTAGAAGTGCTGTTCGACTTCGCCCGGACCTACCGTCGCTGTCCCGCGATGGAAGGCCGGTTCGGTGGGAGCTGCGATCGCAAAGCCATCGTCTTCATACACATACTGTTTCCAGTCAGGTGCGTCGGAAGAATTGAGCAGCCTTGTGCGGACTGATTGCGGTCCCAGAAAGGGAACACCGGGAAGGGCAAACATCACCGACAGCAGCGTGAGCGGAACGATGAATGTGCGCATGGGGAAGCCGCGAACAAGCTCAGCTATCGATGATAGAAACCATGTGCACCGGCGCACAGGTTACGAGGGTGCCGCTGCTTTCGGAGAGGTTTTCCACAAATAAAAAAGCCCTCATCTTTCGATGAGGGCTTCTTTGGAGCAGCGAATGAGCTCTTATCCGCCGTAAGGCATGCCGTGGTCGCCAGCGGCAGGGGCCTTCTTGTCTTCCGGCAGGTCGGAAACCAGAGCTTCGGTGGTCAGCATCAGCGCGGCGATGGAAGCAGCGTTCTGCAGCGCGGTGCGGGTCACCTTGGTCGGATCGATCACGCCAGCCTTGACCAGGTCTTCGAACTTGCCGGTCTGGGCGTTGTAGCCGAAGTTGTTGTCCTTGGACTCGCGGATCTTGCCCACCACGATTGCGCCCTCTTCGCCGGCATTGCCGACGATCTGGCGCAGGGGCTCTTCACAGGCGCGACGGACGATGTCTACGCCGATTTGCTCATCTTCGGTCCGCAGCTTGAGCTCGGTGAGAGCAGCCGCGCAACGCACCAGAGCCACGCCACCACCGGGGACAATGCCTTCTTCCACGGCAGCGCGGGTCGCATGCATTGCATCTTCCACGCGGGCTTTCTTTTCCTTCATTTCGGTTTCGGTCGCGGCGCCAACTTTGATCACGGCAACACCACCAACCAGCTTCGCCAGACGCTCCTGCAGCTTCTCGCGGTCATAGTCGCTGGTTGTGTTGTCCATCTGGCCACGGATTTCCTTTACGCGGCCTTCGATCTCGGTGCCCTTGCCCTTGCCTTCCACGATCGTGGTGTTGTCCTTGTCAATCGTGACTTTCTTGGCGCGGCCGAGGTCGGTGATCTGAACGCCTTCCAGCTTCAGGCCGAGATCTTCCGTGATGGCCTTTCCGCCGGTGAGGATCGCGATGTCCTGCAGCATGGCCTTGCGACGGTCGCCGAAGCCTGGCGCCTTCACGGCGCAGACCTGCAGGGTGCCGCGCAGCTTGTTGACCACCAGGGTGGCCAGCGCTTCACCGTCAACATCTTCCGCAATGATCACCAGCGGACGGCCCTGCTTCGCCACCTGCTCAAGGATGGGGAGAAGGTCCTTCATGCTGCTGATTTTCTTTTCGTTGATGAGGATGTAAGCGTCATCCAGGCTGGCTTCCATGCGCTCGGGATCGGTGACGAAGTACGGAGAGAGATAGCCGCGGTCAAACTGCATGCCTTCCACGACTTCAAGCATGGTCTCCATGGTGCGGGACTCTTCCACGGTGATCACGCCGTCCTTGCCGACCTTCTTCATGGCTTCAGCAATGATCTTGCCGATCGTATCGTCGTTGTTGGCGGAGATGGTGCCCACCTGAGCGATGGTTGCGTCGCCAACAACAGGCTTGGAGAGGCTGTCCAGGAAGCCCTTCGCGCGGTTGCCTTCCTTGTCGAGGGCGCCGCAGATGTGGTTCACAGCCTTCTCAATGCCGCGCTTCAGGGCCATGGGATTGGCGCCGGCAGCAACGGTCTTCACGCCATCGCGATAGATGGCCTGCGCCAGAACGGTAGCGGTGGTGGTGCCGTCACCGGCCACGTCGCTGGTCTTGCTGGCGACTTCACGCACCATCTGGGCTCCCATGTTTTCCAAGGTATCGCCCAATTCGATTTCTTTTGCCACGGTCACGCCGTCTTTGGTGATGACCGGCGAACCGAATTTCTTGTTGATTACGACGTTGCGGCCTTTGGGGCCCAGCGTTACCTTTACTGCATCGGCCAGGACGTTGACACCACGCAGAATGGCCTGGCGCGACTCTTCACCGTGCACAATTACTTTAGGCATTTCTTCAATTCTCCTGTCAAATCTTGTTGCGCGTTAAAGCGCGCTGGTGAAACTGAGAAAGTTACCGGCGGCCGGCAGCAACCGGCTTCTCGGCGCTCTTTGCGCTGCCAGTAAGGATTCCGAAAATCTCCTCTTCCTTCAGGATGAGGAACTCTTCGCCATCAATCTTGATTTCCGATCCGGCATACTTGCCGAACAGGACGCGATCGCCTTCTTTCACGCTCATGGGAACACGCTCGCCGCCCTTGTCATAACGGCCGGTGCCCACGGCTACCACAACGCCCTCCTGGGGCTTCTCTTTGGCGGTGTCCGGAATGATGATGCCGCCGCGAACGGTCTCAGCTTCCTGGACCCGACGGACCAGAACGCGCTCACCCAGTGGAGTCAGCTTTGCCATTGGTACAACTCCTTGAAAAGTATTTGGTTTACTGCAAGAACTTGCTTTGAAGACTGGTGACGGGAGTGGCTGCTAGCACTCAATCCCATCGAGTGCTAATCATAAGAGAAATCCACTACCTTTGTCAACAGGGCGGCAGCTAAAATATGAGTGCCTGAGGCTAAAGTTTTAAAGGACCCAAGTTACAGCTCGTTGATTCAGAACAGGCTAAGCAGAATCAATGACTTACACGAAATGTGTCGACTTCGAACGCGGAATATGAGGAAAACGGCTTCTCAGAGCAGTTATTTTCCTGCTCCAACCTTTCTGCTTCCGTGATATCTCTAAACACCCAAGCGCCCTTTAGCCGTTGGGCACAATATCGGAGAGTCCATGATTCCCCCCTCTCTGCGCGCTTCACGTATCCGCACGTTATCTCTTCGCCTGCCTGCTTTCACCATGACCATCGCGTTGATATTGCTGGCCGGACCACATTGGGCTTTAGCTCAAACAACTAGTCGGATGGCTGGAACTCCAGGGCCATGTAGCCGACAATCAACGGCCGAACTGCCAAAACTTGCCGACTTTGATGACCATCGCGATGTCCTGCCGCCGGCACAAGTCACTCAGCCAGTCGCCATTGCGAGCAAGGGCAAGAAGGTCAACCAGAAGTATGACGTTAGTGCCATAGGCGCGCGCAAAGTAGATCGAGGCTTCAACTTTTACTCCTTCGATCGCGAGCGCGAGATGGGCAAAGCGATGGCCCAGGAGCTTGAGGGCCAGGTGCGGATGCTCGCTGATCCGATGGTGAACGAGTACATCAGCAAGCTGGCGCAGCGCCTGATCCGGCATTCAGATGCAAAAGTTCCATTTGTGGTCAAGGTAGTGGACAGTGATGAGGTGAATGCCTTCGCGCTTCCAGGAGGCTTCTTCTACGTGAACACTGGATTGATCCTGACCGCCCAAAATGAAGCAGAACTGGCGGGCGTGTTGGCGCATGAGATTGCCCATGTCGCGGCACGCCACGCCACGCGGAACATGACCAAGGTCCAGGTCTGGAACCTGGCTTCGATCCCATTGATGTTCGTGGCCGGGCCTGCGGGGTTTGCCATTCGTCAGGTTTCAAGCGTGGCATTTCCCATGAGCACTTTGAAGTTCAGCCGCGACGCAGAACGCGAAGCTGATTTACTCGGCCTGGAATACGAATATGCGGCCGGATACGATCCCGAGGCATTTATCAGTTTTTTTGAGCGGCTGGGATCAAAACGCGAGAAGAAAAACTTCCTGGCCAAGGCATTCTCGAGCCACCCCATGAACGCTGACCGGATTCATCGAGCGGAGCAAGAGATCACCACCATGCTGCCTGAAAAAGCAGACTATGTGGTGGACACCAGCGAATTCGAGGACGTCCGCGCCCACCTATTCCACCTGATGAATGCCAAGCCCATTCTCGGGGCGGGAACGGATGGCCCGGTGCTGCGGCGGCGGACAGAGGGCAGCGACCAAAGCACAACACCTGACGATCGGCCGAGGCTGGAGCGGCGTTGACATTCCGGAATCTTATTTGGATGAGCTAGCGACCAGCGCGAACTCGCGCGTGTAGTCGTTTACCAGTTGTTGCTTCCACTCCGGAGACCACAGCTTGCGCTTGCGCAGGTATTCTTCCATTCCCTTGATAGGATCGCGGCCACGCTCCAACCGGCAATCAATCAGCGTTGGTCCCATACCCTGGCGCGCGCGACGGACGGCTTCTTCCGCTACACGATAGACGGCGACAACGTCTTTTCCATCGACGATGATTCCGGGGACGTCACACGCAAGGGCCGCTTCACGTAACTTGAGGCGAGAGTCCCAGTCCGTGTAAAGCACATAAACAATGCCAAGATTATTTTTAGCGGCAAAGTTCAGTACTTCATAAGGAAATTGCGAGATGTTTTCACTAAACGAGCAGATCGCAACGGTGATCGAAGATCTTGCCTGGGTCTTGTTTACGGCTGCCATTCCAGTTCCAATGGCCAGTTCCGCGGCCACTCCTTCAGGGACTGTGAGCGCCGGGCGCGTCTTTGAGTTGGCGGAGCCGTTCAGGTGCACGGCTTGTTTGCAACGCGCTCCCATTTTTTCGGCTACAGTGTTCAACTTCCCACCACGCGCGAGATCCAGCATAAAGTCGCGTGCCGAAGGTGCCACAACGTCATCTGCCGCCAGATGATAAGCCACTCCTGCTTCACACGCTTCAACTTGCGTGCGACGGAGACTTGCGGACAGGTAGGCTGCGTTTTCCAGCAGCATGCGGCCACGCAACATCACGGCGTATAACTTCCTAAGCCGCTCGGTATACATGGGAGAAGCGTTATTGCTGCTTTCAATCGGCGCCTTGGCGGGAGCGGCTGAAGCAGCAGCAACCGAGGAAGCTGGTATAGGTGAGTTGCCGGTTGGCTTTTTCATCACGACAGGTGAATCATTGTAAATGCATTGTGCATATGGAAGTGGGACGGAGCCTGAATCATCTGAAAGTCATTACGGACACGCAAAATGAAGAGGGTCGTTTCACGTTGAGCAACTTTGGTTCCAGTTCCTGCGCCGGGTTTTCAACAGACTAGTGAAAAACGATGTGGAAAAGTGCCAGGTTACGAACGTAACCAGCGATCAAATGCTTGTTTCAGCCCTTTGCACAGCCGCAGGTGCGAATGTGAAAGGACTGCAAATATATTTTTCTATCGCGCCGCTGTGAAATGCGCGGTGATGCAGATCACCACAGAGATTGATGAAGACCCGCATCGACAAGTTGATGGTGGAGCGCGGACTGGTTCCGTCACGCGAGCGCGCGCAGGCGATGCTGCTCGCCGGCCGTGTGCTCGTGAATGAACAGAAGATCGAGAAAGCGGGTGCGACAGTTGAGAGCGATTGCGACATACGCCTGCTTGGCGATGATCTACGATACGTCAGTCGAGGCGGGCTCAAGCTTGAAGCGGCGCTTGAGGCGTGGAAGATAGATCTCACAGGTCGTGCGTGCCTGGATGTGGGAACATCGACTGGCGGTTTTGTGGACTGCATGCTCCAGCACGGCGCACCAGAGGTGGTCGCTGTAGACACTGGGCGTGGGCAAATTGCCGCGAAGCTGCGCAACGACGCTCGTGTCCGGCTGCTTGAAGACACGAATGCCCGGTACCTCACAGCGGAGATGTTGCGGGATTCAGGCGTGCAGCATCCTATCACGTTCATAGCCATGGACGTCTCATTTATCTCTGTTACACTCGTTCTCCCGGCAGTGCTGGCAGCGGTCTCTGAGCTGAGTGGAGCGTTGCAGCGGGAGCTAGTGGTATTGGTGAAGCCGCAGTTCGAAGCAGGCAGAGAGTCGGTGGGCAAGGGCGGCATTGTGCGCGACGAAAACGCGCGCAGGGCTGCGATCGAGCGAGTGCGCAGCGCCGTGGGATCACTTGGAGGCAGTACACTGGAAGTGATTGATTCACCAATCACCGGTGCGGAAGGGAACCGGGAGTATCTTTTGCACGCCGAACTGCAATGAAGCTGGTCTCCATCATCTCCAAACAAGGGAAGCCTGAGCTGGAGCGAATCCTGCTCGAGACAGGTGGCTGGCTTCGTCATCGCGGAATTTTGGTGACTGGTGATAGTGTCACCCGCGAAACTTTGCCGTGGGCTGAGCCGGTGGAACGGGAGCAGCTGGTCGAGAAAAGGCCCGATTTCGTGATCGTGCTCGGCGGCGATGGCACGCTTCTCTCCACCGCACGCGCCGTGGCCCGCAGCGGCATCCCGATTCTGGGCGTGAACATGGGCTCGCTCGGTTTTCTTACCGAAGTCCGGCAGGATGAAGTGACCGAAGCGCTCGAAGCGATTACGACGGGACATTGCGAATTGAGCCATCGCGGTCTGTTGCACTGCGAGGTGGAACGGGAAGGGCTCTGCTGCGCAACCTATGACGCCCTGAATGAAGTGGTGCTGAACCAGCAGGGAGTGGCGCGCATCACTGAGTTTGAAGTGAAACTCGACGGCGTATTCGTTTCCAATTACAAGGCTGATGGCCTGATCGTCTCCACCCCGACGGGATCGACCGCTTACTCTCTTGCCGCAGGCGGCCCTATCCTGGCGCCCGATGTGCCGGGTTTTGTAATCACTCCGGTAGCATCTCATGCGCTGACCAACCGCCCGCTGGTGGTACGTGACACGGCGGCGATCGAAGTACGCCTGATCGTGACGCGTTTGCAGGCGTATCTCACAGTCGACGGCCAGGAGGGAGAGCCGCTGCAGGAAGGCGACGTGGTACGCTGTCGCAAATCAGAGTTCAAGGTGAAGCTATATAAGCTGCCAGAGCGGTCCTTCTTCCACGTGCTGCGCAGCAAGCTCAAGTGGGGTGAGAGGTAACTGAGCAGAAAATGAAAATTTGCCGCCGATTTTTGTCCTTGGTGTTGATGGTTGTTGTTTTCTGGCTGGGTCGCGCGCACGCGCAGAGCCGGCCGTCGGCTGACCTGATCATCACTAACGCGAAGATATGGACGGTAGACAAGGCGCACCCTCAGGCTGACGCGCTGGCGATTGTCGGTGAGCGGATTGTCGCCGTTGGCTCTGCCACGGACATGGATGCGTGGCATGGTCCGCAGACGAAGATCATTGACGCTCAAGGCAAGCTGCTGCTGCCCGGCTTCAATGATTCTCATGTCCATTTTGTAGATGGCGGCGATCACCTGCAGCAGGTGCAGCTCAAGGATGCGGCTTCCGCGCAGGAATTCGCGCAGCGCATCATCGATCGCGCAAAAAAGACTCCCAAAGGCGAGTGGGTCACCGGCGGTGACTGGGACGAGCAGAAATGGTCGCCCGCATTGTTGCCGACCAAAGAGCTCGTTGACGCCGATACGCCGGACACGCCTGTTTGGGTGAACCGGTATGACGGCCACGAGTCGCTGGCGAATTCGGTGACGCTGCGACTGGCCAAGATTGACGCGAAGACGCCTGATCCGCCGGGCGGGCAGATTGTCCGCGATGCCCATGGCAATCCCACCGGTGTGTTGCGCGATTCGGCGCAGGACCTTGTCTTCAAGGTCATGCCGCCGATGAGCCGCGCGCACCGCATGCGGGCGATTCACCAGGCACTCGAGCACGCAGCTTCGGTTGGCGTAACCAGCGTGCAGGACATGAATCCGGCCTATGACGATGTAAAGGCCTACTCCGAACTCGCAGAGCGGGGCGAACTCACCGTACGCATCTACGCAGCGCCAATGGAAACCGAATGGAAAGACCAGGCTAAACTCGGCATTCGGCGAGCGTTCGGCACCCCGATGCTCCGCATGGGAGCCGTGAAAGGTTACGCCGATGGATCTCTCGGTTCCGAGACGGCATACTTTTTCGACGCGTATACGGACGATCCTAAGAGCCACGGCTTGCTCAGTGACGAGATGCATCCTCCGGCCGCGATGCAGGCACGATTGAAATCTGCTGACGCTGCCGGACTCCAGCTTTGCATTCATGCTATCGGCGACCGTGCCATCTCCATGACGCTCGACATCTTCGAGCAGGTTGAAAAAGCGAATGGCAAGCGCGAGAGGCGCTGGCGCATTGAACATTCGCAGCACATGGCGGCAAAAGATTTCGCGCGCTACGCACGGCTCGGTGTGATCGCCTCCGTGCAGCCGTACCATGCCATCGATGATGGCCGCTGGGCAGAGAAGCGAATCGGCCCCGACCGTATCAAGCGAACCTATGCGTTTCGCACGTTCCTCGATAACGGCGTGCGGCTCGCCTTCGGCACCGACTGGTCGGTCGCGCCGCTCAGCCCGATGTGGAGCATCTACGCGGCGGTCACTCGCGCTACTCTCGACGGCAAGAATCCTGACGGCTGGATCCCAGAACAGAAGCTGAGCGTGGCAGAAGCGGTGGAAGCTTACACCCTGGGCTCCGCTTTCGCGGAGTTCCAGGAAAAAGAAAAAGGCACTCTTACTCCGGGCAAGCTGGCCGATTTTGTCGTGCTCAGCGACGACATCTTCAGAATCCCTCCTGCGCAGATCAAAAACGTGAAAGTGGAAGCCACCTATCTCGGCGGCAAGCTGGTTTACGGCGGCCTCGAGTAAGAGCGATTTTTTGCCCAATCCGTCAATATCGGGCGACTTAAACATCGTGTACATCTGTCACGCACTTTCCATAATGTCATCCTGAGCGGAGTGTGAGCGAGCGAAGCGAGGCGGGCACGCAGTCGAAGGATCCCGATAATGTTTGCAGCGTGCTTGCCGCTTCAAGGCGTTCTCACGATGCGGCATGGAGAGAACGCCCTGAAACTGAATTATCGGTTGCAAGTTCGTCGTGCATCTTCGATTACGATTGCCTTAACATTCGTGTTCTTTCGCGTTAATTCGCGGCCAGTCCCTTCCGATTCCGGCGATTCCGGCGATTTCGCGCGATTCCGGCGATCCCCTCACTTCGCCGCGGTTTTCGTCTCTGGTCCTGCGTTCTTCACCCATTTATCGAACCAGCTCACCATCTCCCACAGCACGTGCTCGGTCGATTCGCGCGCCAGGTAGCCATGCGCCTCATAGGGAAGCTGCACGTAACGGACAATGCCGCCGTTGCCTTTGATCGCCTGGAACATGCGTTCGCTCTGGATTGGGAACGTGCCTGAGTTGTCATCCGCCATGCCGTGGATCAGAAGGATCGGACGCCTGATCTTGTCGGCCTGCATGAACGGAGACACCTTGATATACATCTCCGGCGCTTCCCAGATTGTCCTGCGCTCGCTCTGGAAACCGAACGGCGTCAGCGTGCGATTGTAAGCGCCGCTGCGCGCCACGCCGGCGCGGAACAGGTCAGAGTGCGCCAGCAGGTTCGCCGTCATGAACGCGCCGTAACTGTGGCCGCCCACGCCCACCCTGTTCGGGTCAGTCACGCCCATTTCCGTGGCCTTATCGATCGCGGCTTTCGCGCTGGCCACAATCTGTTCCACGTAGGTGTTATTCATTGTCTCCGGATCGCCGACCACCGGCATCGTCGCATTGTCCAGGACGGCATATCCCTGCGTCAGCAGGAAGAGATGTGAAATTCCTGTGATCGTGGTGAACCGGTACGGCGACCCGCTCACCTGGCCGGCCGTGGCCGCGTCATTGAACTCCAGCGGATATGCCCACACAATGGTCGGCAGGCGCTCACCTTGCTTGTGATTCGGCGGCAGGTAGAGCGTGAAGCTCAGCTGTACGCCGTCCGCCCGTTTGTAGGTCACCAACTGCTTGGTAATGCCGTGCAACTGCGGTTGCGGATCGGCAAATTGCGTGAGCGCGCGCTTGTCATTAGTGCTCGCGGTGCGCACAAAATAGTTCGGAGGATCGCTGGGGCTCTCATGCCGGGTGATGAATTTGCTTCCATCGTCAGAAATGAGTGCTACTACCGATTCATACTGGCCGTCGCCGCACTGGAACAGCCGCTCACTCTTACCCGTCGCCAGATCGTAGCGGTCGAGGAAAGGGAACTCGCCTTTTTGTGATGCTCCGGCTCCCACCAGGAAGAGCTTGTCGCCCTGCTGACGAAGTACGCGCCGGCCGTTCGCCAGCGTGTGCATCATCGGAGTGCCCGGATCTTTATAGCGATCGCGAATCGACCGCTCCCAGACCAGCTTCGGTTGCGCCCCGGGCTTTTCAATGTCGATCAGGAATGTGCGAGTCCAGCGCCGGTCACGATCATAATCCCGCACCAGCCCAATTCCTTTCTCGCCCCACTCAATGCCGCCGCGGCCAAAACCACCGCCGCCAAATCCGCCGCCCGGAGTAAAACGCTGCTCCAGCTTCGCCAGTTCCACAGGCTCGCCCTTGAACGGCGCAGCCAGCATCATCAGCTTGTCGCGAAACGGGGCTTTGGTCTTCGGATCTCCTCCATCCAACGCTTCCGCCCACACCAGCGTGGCCGGCTTCATGGGCGTCCATTCGTAGTCGCGCGGGCCGGTGAGCACGCCTTCGATGGGCACATGGTCAGCCAGCGGCAGGCTTGCCACCTTGTGCTCCACCGTGCCTTTCAGGTTCCACACTTCCACCTCGCGGGGGAAATCGCTCTCCGGCATGATGTACGAATAAGGATGGACAATGCGGCTCACGAGGATATGCTGTCCGTCGGGCGAAGGCTCTACGCGAGCAAAAATAGCCGGCTTACCCACGTTGCTCTCCGTCCCAATGCCTGCCTTGACCGGACCCAGCTTGCCCTCATGCACATGCAGCAGCTGCAGTTGCGTGGTGGCGTAATAATCAAACAGCGCTTCGTCATGTTTGTCGGTGAGCAGGTCTTCATAGGTGCGTACCGGCGCCTTCTTGCCGTCGCTCTCCTGGATGATCGGCCCATCCGGCGACTTCGGCTCTGCGGGTGCTTTCCCGCGGCTCGCCGGCACCGTTTGCACCAGCAGCGTCTTTCCGTCCGGCATCCATTGCAACGGCTCGCCCAGGATGGCGCTGATCTTCACGCCTTCCACTTTGTGCGCCATGTTCTTGTCTGTCTCACCGACCCACAACTCCATCCCATCGACGGTCGTATTGGTAAAGGCAAACTGTTTTCCATCCGCCGACCACTGAGGCACGCCAAGGTAAGCGTTCGCCGGCAATCCGGTCACCTTGCGCTGCTTGCTCGTGGCCACGTCCACCAGCGTCAACCCCACCAGCCGGGGCGGATGATGGCGGCCATTGGTCGCCGGATTGATCCGTAGCCCGGCCAGCCGAAGCATGGGCTGCGCCAGGTCTGAAATCGGGGGATACTGCAACCGGTCCACCACCAGCAGTTGGTCAGTGTGCGGACTCACCAGTACCACCGGCGTCGCCGGCGCGTCCAATAAATCATGAATCGGCTGTGGCGCTTTCTGGTACTGCGCAACTGCCGCCGACATCAAGAAAGCGAGCAGCGCAAACCTGAGCGAACACGCGCGGAGAGATCTAGTCATGAAGGGCCCCCTGGCAGGAAAGCTGATTTTCGAACAGAGCAGTGTACTGGATTTCGTGTCATCCTCGGCCACATTCCTCAGCGGCCTCTCTGTGTCCGTAGTTTGGTCAAAATTATGGTGCTTGCAATGATTTGAGGTTCCAATCCCCTGTTGTTCATATGCGCTGCTTTGTGCCCCAATCCAGATAAGTGTGATTTCGCGTTACCCTCACCGTCAAATGTTTGCATCCGATTACGGCGATTACGGCGATTACGGCGATTACGCGCGATTCCGCTGCCACCCCCCTCTTCGTCCCAATCCGTCCCAACCTCGTCCCAATCCGTCCCAACGCCGTCCCGACTGGGACGTCCCAATCGATCCCAATGCCATCCCAATCGTCCCAATCACAAGGCCAGTGATAAAGTGTCGCAGCTCCCACTTTGTCTTCCTTTGCCGTCCCCTGCTCTGAGCGAAGTCGAATGGTAGCTGGAAAGGTTTTGGTTTCCGATTTCTTTCCAATCCTCCTGCCTCTTTTGCGGTGAAAGGGTTGAGGTTTCAAAAAGGGCAGAAAGGGCCTGTGTAGGCACGCGGAACTCTCCTTGCTGGGTGAAATACGCGACGTTGAAGGAACGCCGCACATCTGGGCAGAAAGTCCAGGGCTTACGAAACGACCAAATACCCAAGACAAGGTACTTTGGCAGTTCCATCATCCCTCTACTCCGGCCAGCTGTCAAGAATAATTTACGAAACAATACAGAAAAGCTCTTCGCCCCAGGCCGAAGTGGGTCCTCAGTCATCCCAACCCTTTGATCGCGTGCAGCACAAAAGCCGCCATCATCCGGAGCTCGAGAAACATATCTACGAGTTGTGCGGTGACGAAGAACAAAATCATGTAAAAGACTGAGGGGTTGTGTAACTCATAGCGCAGGAGCCGCTGCACAGTATTCCTGACCAGCGGCGCCAGAGCAACCAGCAGCACGGCTATCGTGCCAATCAAAGCTCCGGCGAGAATGTCAGACGGGTAGTGCAGTCCTACATACATCCTGGGTATGGAAATGAACAAGAGACTATAGAGCAAGGAGATGATTCCCAGGCGCCTTGAGGCCAGAAGAATGCCAACGCTAACGCCGAAATACAATGCTGCGTGATCACTCGGGAAAGAACTCCAGTGGATGATGTTTTCGGAGCTGGTTACGTACGGAATTCGAAACTGGGCCAGGCCCACCAGGGGCCGTTCTCGAAAGGGCGCGATCAGTGCGATCGCGCGGGCAACGGCAAGGCTCGCCGCGGCTCCCAGGAACCCGCACAGCAGCGTCGTCCGCCGTTCCCATTGGTTTTTCGCGATCTCAAACCATGCACCCCAGAAGAGTGCGAAGATCACGCCGCCCTTGAGAGCGGTCCGCCCGGCGAAGTCGGCCATTACTTTGTCAAATAGGTAGGAATGGCGTGCTAATGAATTGAGTCGAAGAAGTATCCAGTCTTCGCAACTCGCACGCCCCGCTGAAAAATTCGCCCCGTGCCCAGACAGGACATAGAAACGGTGGCCGAAGCTGAGAAACTCCGTCAGCACTTGAACAGAAGACCTGGCACCCGCGGCTACCGGGCACACACTTATCAGGTCAGAGTCTCGCGGCAGTTGTCATTTCGTGGGATAGCTTGTGCTGAGCGGTTGGTTTACTCAAGCGCTGAAAAAAAGCTCCGGGGACCGGGGGGCCGGGGATATTCGTTGCCTGGGCATCGCGTGCCCTGAGGGCATTTGCCCGTCTTGTAACCGAATCCGACCCCCACACTCCATCAATTGGGTAACAAATTCTTCAATCCAGTCGGCGTGCTGCCTTGGAGTTGCACAGGCGCACTGGTAATTCTGCAGTTTAGGCAAATCCAGGGTTGTCCTTTGGGCGTACTCGAGACGTGCAGTTCTAGAAAGAAAAGGAGAGATAAGTACATGAACGTAAGAAGTATGGTTGCAAGCGCAGCAGTGGCGTCACTGCTGGTTGTGGGCTCACTGGCGCAGACCAAAAAGGGCGGGGAAGGCGCGAAGCCGACCGATCCCCAGATTGTGGGCGTGGTGACAGCAGCGAACCAGATTGATATTGCACAGGCCAAACTGGCACTCAAGAAGACCAAAAATGATCAGGTAAAGCAGTTTGCTCAGCAGATGATTGATGACCACACGAAACTGCAGAACTCGGTCAACGAGCTCGGCAAGAAACTGGGCGTGACGCCTGCACCGAGTGACATCAGCAAGTCACTGAAGACGGCTGCGGCGGCGCAAACCAAGAAACTTCAGGGCCTCAGCGGAAAAGCGTTTGACAAGGAATATATTGACCACGAAGTCGCTTATCACCAGCAGGTGCTGGATGCCGCCGGCAACGTGCTGATCCCCAACGCCCAGAACGCGGAGTTGAAGTCGGCCGTGCAGGGCGCAGCGCCGCTGCTACAGGGACACCTGGACCATGCGAAGCAGATTCAGTCTTCGCTGGGCGGCGGCAGCTCTAGCGGCAGCCACTAATCTGAACAACAAGGCGAGCTACTGAGTATGAAGCAAGTCTCCTCGAGTTGGTGTGTGCGGCCGCTCCTCTGGACGATGCTGGCGTTCATGGCGCCGGTGTCGTGGGCCGCACACCCACCGCTTTTTCCAACCACTGTGGCCAATCACCCGACGATTGCCGCGCAGCAAACCACCCCACAGAACGCCGCCAAAGCTGGTGACTCCGGAGGAGCCCAGGTCGTCATGAAAGCGATGAGCTTCCAGCCTGCTGCGTTGAATGTCCGCGCCGGCGAGACAGTAGTGTTCAGGAATGAAGACATCTTCGCGCACACGGTCACGGCTGACGATGGCAGCTTTGACTCAGGATTGATCCAGCCCGGCGAGAGTTGGAAGATAACCATGCCGAAAACGGCTTCGCTCGCCTACCATTGCCGTCCGCATCCCAACATGAAGGCGAAGTTAGTAGAGCAGGCTGAACCAGCGTCCGCCGGGAAGCAGGCTGCGTCTCAGGGATTGCCTGGTTTCAATCCGCCCAGCAAGCCGCAGGAATTTCATCCGATTCTCGTGAACTTCACTGCCGCACTTCTACCGCTGGCGTTTCTCAGTGACCTGCTGGGAAGATTTTTCAAGCGCGCTTCACTCAACAACGCTGCCGCCTGGATGGTCCTTTATGCAGCTGCGATCACGCCGCTTACAGGCATAGCGGGCTGGTGGTGGAAAAGTACGTTGCATGGGTCCCTGCCACCGGAAATCATCGCAGTACACCAGTGGCTTGGGACAGCCATGGTGCTCGTCCTGATAGCTCTGGCCGCGTGGCGCTGGAAAATCCAAAAGCGCGGCAAAGCACCCGGCGCTTCTTACCTGATTGTCACGGCCATCGCGGTGCTCGCGCTCATCTATCAGGGCAGCCTTGGCGGATTGATGGTGTTCGGCAAGTAGAGAGTTGGTTCGCGGGAGAATGGTCCGTTCTTCAAACGAGGAACACGCGACTGATCTCATCGCAATCTTAAGGCCTTCGTCAGGGGCTGCCTCACGCAACGTCGGATCTCCAAAACTCTTTGTGCCGCGTTGCTCCGAGCGGCGTAGCCGCGCCTTCAGCCTAGCCCGCGGTGAAAGCGACGCAAGCGCCGAAAGCGCGTTGCGGCGGTGGGAACCGTGGGAACGAAAACAGAAGAACCACATCCTCGCTGCCGCAGGCTGCCGCGCAGCGAAGCGGAGCGCCCCGTCTTTGAACGCTCATCAAAGACTCAGAAGGTTTCTATCCTGATCTGCAATCGATTCCGCATCGCGAAAACTCCCGCACAACGACTCCGTGCTGCCGTGCAGTCTGACTAGCGTGATGTCCCGTAAAGCCGAGACTAGGCCTCAGGAAACTGCACGTGCGCCACAACGCAGTGTTGAGTGTCAGAACCTGCGCGGTGAAATCGTTGCTCTGATTATCGTCATAGTATTTACCGGGCTCAGCACCAAGGTCGCCAGCGCGCAGCAGCCCGCGAACTCCGTATCGCAAACTCAAGCCAGTGAACCTAAAAACAATTCCTCGCAAAGCACTGACGTGCAGAA
>DATAEJ010000295.1:0-7121 GCA_036258095.1 Candidatus Angelobacter sp.
CCGTCGCGAGCAGCGGAGCAATATTGTCCTTGAGCCACGCGTCGGCGGTCTGGAGGCAGGCGCTCAGCGTAGTTGGACAGTCGTGCATGTCATGCGCCGCATCCGGGGTGATGAAGGCAAAGTTGGGCAGCGTGCCGGCGGCGATGTCTTTTGCCATCTGCGTGGTTGAGACGTGGTTCATAATCAGCGAGCTGTTCGCCATGTCTGTGTAGTAGGGCAGAGGAGCGTGACGCTTCAGGTACTCGCCGTACGTGAGTCCGGTGAATCCGGCATAGGGCAGGGTCTGTGCGTAAGACTTGAAAGTCTGTCCCAGGGCGAGCAGATGGCGCTCGATGTTGTCGACGTTAAATACGGCCAGAGTCGAGTTGTTGTGCGTGATGTACTGGCCGGAAGTGACGATAAGGTAATTTTCAAGCGATCCGTGCTCGTTGGAATAGAACTGCGTGGCCAGGGTGCCCCTGGGCAGGAGGCTGTTCAGATACGGCATGTCAGGGCTGCCGACAATATGTTCGTAACTGCGGTTCTCTTCAGCGACGATGTACACGTGGTTGGAGCGGGGGACCTGGGCCGAGGCGGCCTGCGGAACGATGACAGATGCGGCTCCCGCGAGCAGCATCCATCCATAGCAGAGCACTTTTGCGAGCGAAGTTGGGCGTGACATGCGCGGCATCATGGCCCAGCCTGTAATCCGAATGAATCAGTGCCGCGTCTTAGGTAAGATTAAGGAAGCGTAGGTGTCTGACACCGGAGGAAGCAAGTTAACCGCTTGAAAAGACGAAAATTCGCGCTTCCCGGGTTAAGGTACTAAGGTGACCTGTTTTCACGCAAAAATGATGACTCCGAAGGATTATGAACGGCTACTTCGAAGGGACACTGCGGGTAATGGCCGAAAGTTCATTGGCGTTTCTAATAAATGGCCCTAAACCACGGCAGTGGGCTGGGCTGGCCAACTCGCCTGGAGTGGACTCTGCGACTTGTCCGTCTCGCCCGAATCGTTTGGCAGCAGGTGGTTATCTAATTGCTCTGTTACTCGGAATACAAAGGAGAGACCTAGTGGCGACAAGCATGCACCCAGCAGTGGCTGTTTCCAAACCCTCGAAGGCAATGCTCTGGACCGGACGTGTGATCAGCGCGTTACCGGCTATCATGCTTCTTTTCGGCGCGAGCTTAAACCTGATGAGATCTCCGATGGCGGTGCAGGGATTGGCGAAATACGGGTATCCGGCGGGTGCGCTCATTCCAATCGGCATTGCGGCACTGGTCAGCACCATTCTCTACATCATCCCGCAGACGGCAGTTTTCGGAGCGGTGCTTCTGACAGGGTATCTGGGCGGCGCAACTGCAACGCACGTCCATGCCGGCGAGCCGTTCTTTATGCCCGTGTTATGCGGCATCCTGGTGTGGATTGGGCTGTATCTCAGGGAGCCGCGCTTAAGCGGGCTAGTGCCGTTGAGGAAGCTGTAGGGCTTGTGTGCCTGTGGGTTCATCATCTTTTTTGGGGATAGAACCTCAGCGGCTAAAAGCCGCGGGATCAAATAGAGCGCTACCGGAGGCCTAAATGCCTCCTCCACCCCGACGAGTAGAAATCATTGTCAGTCGAGTACAGATTATGTGCAGGAATATCAGGACACTTTTTAATTTCGATCCGCCGGTCACCGATGACGAGGTCCGCGCAGCATCGTTACAGTTCGTGAGAAAGATCACGGGATTCAACAAACCGTCGAAGGCGAATGAAGACTCCTTTCATGCTGCCGTCGAAGAAGTTGCGGCTATTTCGATGCGGCTGCTGAAGTCGCTTGAGACTACGGCGCCGCCAAAGAATCGCGAGGAAGAAGCGGCCAAGGCGAAGCTGCGCGCTGCGGCGAGATTTGGCGATTAATGCTGGCTGGTGGGCTCGGTAATTCCACGCTTGGAGACCAGGTAGACGGCGAAGCTTCCCAGCCAGTGTCCGCCTTCATAGTGTTCGCCGGTAACTGCCGCTAATCCTGATTGCGTGTGCGTTGCGGCGGTGGCGCGAATCGCGGCAAGCCGATGATCGTTGGCGGGCAGACCCGCGGCAATCCCTTCCAACATCCAAGCACGGCTGAGGTTCAGGCCGTCAATGTGGGCGAGCTTGGGATCGGAGCGGTCGGGTGAAACTTCCGGTTTCAGCCAGGTGACGGAGCCATCCAGGGGAATTTGCGGCATGAAAGCCGAAAGCCATTTTGCAAATTCTGCTGGTGCGAGCACGCGGCGCATCACATCGGCTTCAGCAAGGCAGGGAGAGAGAAAGTCTTCACCGGAAGGCTCGTAGGCCAGCGGACAGTTCTTGTCACGCAGGAAAAAGTATTTCGTTCGCGACAAAAGCACGTCCAGAAATTCGCGATCGCCAATTTCGCGTGCATAATCGATCATCAGACCGAGTGAGAAGGCCGTCTGATTGTGTTCGCCGATGCGCAGCGGATAGGAAAGCTTGGGCAGCCAGTTTTTCAAACGGGCCTTCACGGCGTCTTCCAACGGACGCAGGTTGGGGGAAAGTTCAGCCGCGACCGGAGTCTTCTCCTGCTTTTCCCATTCGTGCACCTCGGCGACAAGCTGCAACAGCCAGGCAAGGCCGTAAGGGCGTTCAAAACTGGCGCGGCCCTCGCCATTGAGATAGGCTGCCTCCTGCCGGAGGTTCTCTGCCGTCATACTGGCACGCAAAGCAGCAAGCGCGTCCGGTGTGAAAGATGCATCGGGAAATTTGCGGGCCAATCGCACGAGCAGCCAGTGGCCGTGAACCGAAGAATGCCAGTCGTAACAGCCGTAAAAGGCGGGAGTGAGCTTACGAGGCGGGGCCACGTCTGCGTCACTGTTCATGCTGTGCGCAATCTTATTGGGATATTCCTTGTGCACGCAGGCCAGGGCCAGCCGGGCGAAGCGTTCGGCGGCAGCGGCATCAAAGTTGCCCGCCGCCGGCAGCTTGGTTTGCTGAGCGGAGGCATACTGATTTGTCATAAGTGCGAACGCCAGCAGCAGGAGTAGGCTCTTCATCACGGATTCATGATAGCCGAGCAGCCAGTCTTTCTTCGCAGCATCTGTTGTCTATGACGAGAGCAGATTATGCTCGCGCAGCTTCCTGTAGAGATTCCGCTCGCTGATGCCGAGTATCCTGGCGGCGTTTCCACGATGTCCATTGCTTGCCTGCAGGGCCGAACGGATATGAATTCTTTCCTGCTCCTCGAGGGTTCGCAGCGATTTGTCTGGTTCGTGGGCGGGTTGGGCCGCTTGGCGGGCGGCTGAGGTGCGCAGGGTTTCCGGAAGATGCTCCGGCAGAACACACGGGCCCTGGCACAGCACCAGCGCAGCTTCCATCACGTGCAAGAGTTCGCGCACGTTGCCAGGCCAGTGATGGCGGTGGAGCAGTTCCAGAGCTTCAACACTGATCGCTTTTCGCGAACCGAAGCGTTCATTGAGCGCAGTGACAAAATGCTGCGCCAGCAGTTCAACGTCTCCGCTGCGAGCACGGAGCGGCGGAACTTCGACATGAAAAGTGCTGAGCCGGTAGTAGAGATCCTCACGGAAGTGTCCCTGGCGCACCATGGCGGGAATGTCGCGGTTGGTAGCAGTGAGGACGCGAACGTCGACGCGAATTTCCTTTGTGCCCCCAACGTGGCGGAAGGTCGAGCTATCGAGCACGCGGAGCAGCTTGGTCTGGACGGTGGGGCTGATCTCGCCGATTTCGTCGAGGAAGATGGTGCCGCCGTGAGCCACTTCAAAGAGGCCGGGCTTGGCTTTGTCTGCGCCCGTAAATGCTCCGCGCTCATGCCCGAAAAGCTCGCTTTGCAGCAGACTCTCCTGCAAAGCCGCGCATTCTACTACCACAAATGGCCGTGAGGCTCGCGCGCTGCGGGAGTGGATCATCTTGGCGACGCGTTCTTTGCCAGCGCCGGTTTCGCCGGTGATCAGGACTGTGGCATCGCTCGGCGCTATGCGCTCAGTCATGCTGAGCAGGCGGCGGAACTCGGGGCTGTCGCCCACGAATGAGCTGCCGAGGTCAGGAGGCGTGAGGCCGCGTTCGAGGATGGATGCGCGCTGGCGAAGATTGCGGCGCTCCAGCGCGCGCTGGATGCGCACGTCAAGTTCGTCGAGCGGGCAGGGCTTCACCACGTAGTCAAAGGCGCCGATGCGGATGGATTCGATTGCCGTATCAATGGAGCCATGCCCGGTCATCATGATGACTTCCGTGGCTGGCGATTGCGCGTGGATGGTGGTGAGTGCTTCGAGGCCGCTGATTCCGGGCAACCGAAGATCGAGCAGCATGATATCCGGTTCTTCCGCAAGGACCTGACGGATAGCTTCTTCTCCGGACCCGACCGTGTTGACCTGATAACCGAGGCGGCAGAGTTCATCGGCCATGACTTCACGGAACGCGGAATCGTCGTCAACGAGCAGAATAGAGGATGACTTCATACCGGCTCCTTCTCCGGCGCAGAGTGAATGGCCGGCAATACGACTTCAAAACTTGATCCCTGGCCGGGAGTGCTCTGGACCAGAATGTCACCGCCCCAGCTGCGTGCGGCGCTGAGAGAGAGGAACAGGCCGAGGCCGGTGCCGCCTTCACGCAGGCTGAAGAATGGTTCGAAGATCTTCTTCTGGCACTCCGGAGCGATCCCGCAGCCCTGGTCGGTGACGCGGATTCGTACGTCCGGGCCGCCCAGCGCTGCAACAACAACTTTGCTTCCGGGTTTGGAAGCCTGGATTGCATTGAGCATGAGATTGATCAGCATGTTCTGCAATTCAGCGTCGGCGGCGCGGACATGGAGGCTGCTGGTGAACGGGCTGACTTCAATCTGCACGGAGTGCGCACGGGCGGTAGGATCCACCAGGAGCTGGGCCGCGGCGATGGCCTGCTGAAGGTCCACCACCACCAGTTCATGGCGCTGCCCGCGGGAGAGACGGAGGAAGTGCTGCGTGATGCCGCGGCAGCGCAGGATCTGCTCGCGGGCGATGCCGGCATTGCGGCTGATTCGCGCAGAGTCAATCTTGCTGGTCTGGCCGGATGGCGTGTCGCGCAGGATTCCTTCAACGCAGGTGAGCACGGTAGCGAGGGGCGTGTTCAATTCATGCGAGAAGCCGGAAGCCAGCACGCCCAGGGAAGCCAGGCGATGCGATTCGGCGAGATTGGCTTCGGCGGCGCGGCGTTCAGAGATGTCACGCCAGACCTCCACTACCTGCGCGAGTTTGCCGGAAGAATCAAGGATGGGAGAGGCGTGGATTTCTTCCCATGCGACGGTGTTATTGTCGCGGCGGCGCTCGCAGATGCGCACCTGGCGCGCTCCGGAGCGCAGACAATCAACGGTGGGGCAGCTTGAGACTTTGCAGGGGCCGCCTTGCATGTCATAGCAGCCGCAGCCCAGCAGTTGTTCGCGCGAGCCACGCGTACGGGCAAGGAAAGCATCATTGGCGGCGATGATTTTGCGGTCGGGGTCCAGGACCACAATTCCGTCATCGATACTGTTGATCACGGTTTCGAGGCGCTCGCGTTCCGTGCGGACTTCAGTCACCAAGCCCGAGACGGCGTCCGCCATGGTGTTAAATTCGCGGCCGATCCAGGAAAGAATGTCTGAGCCTTCGACTGGGACGCGGCGGTCGAGATCGCCCTGCGAGACGAGACGTGCCGTGGTCTCGATGCGTTGAAGCCGCTTGAGAACGGAAAAGCGAATCACCAGCGCGATGGAACCCACGATAAAGAAGGTCAGCAGTCCAGTGCCGGCGACCATCCAGCGCAGGTCCCTGGTCATGGCGGCGCGAACTTCGCCCGCGTTGTAGTCGAGGATCAGGATGCCATTGATGCGCTGCGAGGCTTCATGGCAGCCGTGGCACTCCTGGTGATTGCGAATGGGGATCACGGTGCGCAGGATGCTGCCGCCGGCGGTCTCGATCACGCGGCTGGACCCGCGATGCTCCGGCGCAACCTGATGACAGGCCTGGCAGGTGGGAGAGCCAAGTCTAAATTCCTCCGCGTTCTTCAGCGGCGCACTCGAGTAGCGAGGAACGCCGTTGCGATCCAGAAGGACAAGTTGCTCCACGCGCGCCTGCTTCCCAAACCGCTCGATCATCTGCGCCAGCAGCGTGCGGTCATTCTCCAGCATTTGATGTTCGAGGCCAGAGCGGATCAATTCGCCTTCCGCGAGCGCATTGGTGCGCGCCATCTCCAGCAGGCTCTTGAAATGATGAGTGGAGTAGAAGTAAGCGGCCACGCCGCAGGCTAGTACGACCGCCGCCGTTAAACCGAGCGCGAGACCGACCGTGGTGCCAGCGAAACGAAGTTTCATGTTTGCCAACGAGGCCGGGGGAATTTCGCGGGGGAATTATGCGGATCATGACACAGTGACATGCCGCCGTCAATGAATCTGACGGTTTGGCAGCCACGAAACTGACAGCCTGTCAGTCCTGCCGGATCACACCTGAAATGTGACATTGATTCCATGCGACTTGGCGCGCGCGCGTCGTGGCACCGGACTTGCATTGAAGAAGAGCACAGAAGGAGGGTCCTCAAATGGAAATGTTTTTGATGGCAGTCTGCATGAGCGTATTTGGAATGGGAGTGGCCGCGCTGGCATTTGGCGCAGCGACGCGCAAACCTTCCGCCCCGCTGCCGCCGCCGGCAATTCCAATCGCGAAGGCGGCTCCCGCGCGCTTCTTTGTTGCGCCGACGATTCCGGAGGTCGCGTCGCACCAGCTCCCGATCGAAGCGCTACTGGCGCAAATCGAAAATCATGTCCGCATAGAGCGGGCCGCGGCGGAATCGTTCGTACAGTTCCCGACGAACGACATGCTTCACAGCAAAACGACTTCGACATTTGTGAACTAAAAGGAACGCGCCGATGACTTATGAACTCCTGAAAGGACTGTCTCCTGCCGAAATAGAACACGTGCTGGCGCTGGGTACCCGCATGAAGGTGCCCGCCGGCGGCCCGCTGTTCCAGCTGGGTGACGACGCCGATCGCGTGTTCCTGATTGAACGCGGACGCGTACGACTGACTTTGCCGATCAAAGTCCGCGAGCGCGAAGAAAACATTCTGATCGAAGAGAGCGCACCCGGGCAACTGGTGGGGTGGTCAGCCATGATCCCGCCGTACCGATTCACCCTGAGGGCC
>DATAEJ010000296.1:0-8758 GCA_036258095.1 Candidatus Angelobacter sp.
TTTTCGCGCTTCTTCGCTCGCGCGATCCGCTCATCGATCGGCTTGCGGCCGCGGAAGCCCTCTTCCATGCCGTGCCAGAATTCGATCTTCTCCTCGCCATACTTCCAGCAGAGCAGAATGACGTCGTCGTCCACCTGGCAGGGGAAGTCGAGCAGGCCGATGTCCAGGTCTTTCACCTGCACGCCGATGGAATCGATCTCGTTGATTGCGTCTTTCACATCCTGTGCGGCCTTGTCGCGCTCGGCGCGACGGCGCGCCGCGGCAAAGACGTCCACCAGCAGTCCGCCGGAGAGGAAGATGCGATGACCCAGATCGCGAAACTCTTGTTCCACAGTCTCGATCAGTTCCTTGCCGTCCATGGCACGCTTGAGCAGCGCCTTGAGTACTGGCAGAAGCGTCTGTGCTTCCTGGAGTGTGAAGGTTTTCATGCTGTCAGCCGCCTCACAATCTCCGCTGCTACGGCGTCAGCGCGGGCCGAGATCTGTTGCGGCGTCTGGTCCTGTATAGGATGCGGCACATAGACCGCGTCAAAGTCAGGACGCCCCAGCGTTCCTGCTTGTATTCGCGCCGGCACAATGAACTCGGTGGTTGCTACCGGAACCGCGGGAATGCCGAGATTTTCCAGCCTGATCGTGTCGTGCAAACTGCACGTGGTGCATGACCCTCAATCCGCCAGCCCTTCCACCACGGCGTCCACCGTGCGCAGCTGATCGATGATCGACTGCGGTGCATTCTTGGTGTAGGTTGGCTTCTTCACACGCATGATATCGGTGGCTTCGTATCTCTCGCGGAACAGCTGTTCGAGGCGATCAAGGAAAAAGCTGCCGCCCGGTTTGCTGATATCGAGCAGCCCGATCTTCTTTCCCTTGAGCGACTGCAACCGAGCCGGGGCTGGAGCTGCCTGCGGCTTGCTCTCATTGCCGGGATGTACAAGTGTAAGTGGCATCTCAACCTGCTTTCCTGCTCGCGGACATTGCCGGCGGGATCGGATACGTCACCATCTGGCTACCGGCCGGGCCTGTGACCCAGCTGCCGATCACCGCGGAAAACTTTCCGGCCGTTCCGCCAGTCACGATGATTTTTATTGCTTCCGGGCTGCGGAACTTCTGGTAGCAGCGCTCACCCTGGATGGTGATCTCGCGATAGTGCGGCACCAGCTGCGTGCCTTCGCCGCCATCGGGCTCGGCGTAATAGCGCATGGGCACGCCGGTGTTCTCAAACAGAAAATCGCGTACGCGCTGTTTGTCGCTGAAGCCGGTGTTGTAAATCGTCTTCGCGTGTTCAGGGCAGAGCACCACCAGGGCTTCGTGGTTCATGAGGTGGCGATAGCTCCATACGGTGGCCAGCACCTGGCAGATGGCGCGAAGGATGGGCTCGGCTTTCGCGGCAGTGTGCTCACTCACGCCGCGCGGTGGCTCCGCGGCGAAGAGGGTGACCGTGCTGTCATTGCGAGTGAAGCCCCGGTCCACCTGAAACGGCTCCCACGGATTCTCTTCTTCGTTTTCGGCAATGCAGTAAGAAAACTTGCCGGGATTCCCCAACGCCGACATGTCGATGCCATCCGGCCTTCCGCCGCCGATGTTCAGCAGCATGAGCTGCAGCGCCCGGCCAACACTGCTGTTCGTTCGCGACACGTTGCTGAACACGTTTTGCCGCGACCAGAAGCCCAGCTCTTCCCGCACCGGACCGTTGACGATCACCAGCGGCGCGGCGAAATGGGTAGTTGCCTGCACTCCATGCGCATTGAAGTTTTCATCGCACAGCGCGCGCACCAGCGGAATGAGCACGCGCATCATCTCCGGTTTGCATCCGGCCATCACGGCGTTGGCCGCGATCTTCTCTACTGTCGCTTCGCCATACGCAGGCGGAATACGGCCAATCACGCTGTCTGGCGCAAGCTCCGTGCCGCGCAGCATGACCGCGACGCGCTCCGCTGTCGGCGGAATTACCGGCAGGGCATCACCGAATTCGCGGTAGCAATACTCGAATGGATCTTCGTCGTCGCTGAGCGTTACTCGGCTTGCGGGAGGCGCAACTCTTCGCAGCAGCATCGGCTCGGCAGCGCCTGCACCGTCTTCACCCGCATGCGGCTCCAGATGCCGCGACCCGCAGCCCGGCTTCCACGCGGGCGCGCCGTCATTTGCAGGCGCAATCACGCTGTGGCCCAGGGCAGCGGCGATGTCATTCAATCCAGCTTTGTCAAAGCCCACCAGCGTGCGGCTCACCTCGCCAGTTTCATCCAGTAAGTAAAGGGTCGGCACCGATTGCGGCTGGTAGTGCCTGCTCAACGTGAAACCCGCATCGAGCTCAACAGGGTAAGTGATGCCCATCTGCTCCACGAACTGCGTGGTCGGCTGCGCCGAATCCTGCGATACACCGATCACCTGCACGCCGGCTTTCGCAAGCGCATTCAGGTAGGGAAGCGCAAGCTGGCACGTGGGACAGTCGGTCTCGAAGATCACCAGCAGAGCTTTCGTGCCCGGCCGGTAAGAGGCGAGCGTGCGCAGTTCGTGACGACGCTCGGTGGTTTGCGCCATGCAAAAAAGATAGTCGCCGCTCGCCGATTATTACAAGAGCAACACCAAACCTTTGAAACACAAAGGAACAGAGCACACAGAGGGCGAGTGGGGGATCGCCAGAATCGCCGTAATCCCACCCAGCAAACCAAAACCGGGTTTGCCGGGGACCCCGTGATCGCCGGAATCGCCGTAATTCGGATGAGCAGAGCACCTTTGAAATCCATTCATCTCTGCTTCCTCTGTCTTCCTCTGTGTTTCGAAGATTTTGCGTTTCGTCCCTTCGCGGTGAACACTGATCTTGCCTGATTCAGACGCCACTCACGCGATTTCCCAGCGGCTAACTGCTTTGCTGCCGGATTCTGCATCCAACACCGCTAGATGTCGAAAAGAGACCAGGCCTTCTCACTGCTGCGCCAGGGACACAGTCCGGGGGAGATTGCGGGCATCATGCACGTGCGCACCTCTGAGGTGATGCATCATCTCTGGAGCAAGATCGGTGAAGGGCAGCTGCGACGTTCTGACATCGCCTTCTCTCTAAAACGCAAGATACGCCGTGCGATTGAAGAGGCGGTGGCCCGCACCGGCTCGCAGTCGCCAACCGTGATCAGCCGCGAAGTGGCAAAGCAGGGAATTCAGTGCAGCAAGTTCGATATCCGCATCTACCTTGAATATCGCCGCGCGCCGGTGGTTCTGGGTGATATGTATGAGATCGTCCGCAGCATTGAAGTCCGACTGCACCGCTTCGTCAAACGCGTCTTCGTCGCCGAGTTTGGCGAAGACGAGTGGTGGCGCGGCGGCGTGCCGGATGGCATCCGCGCCGAGTGTGCCGCGCTGCTGGAAAAAGATCCTGAACCCGCTCCCGAGCCCTACTGCTACACGCACCTGATCGCCCTGCGCGAGATCCTGGACCGCAAGTGGAGCGTGCTGGCAAAGTACCTGCCTGGAGAAATCGCTCAGAACAAGAAGGACCTGCTCGAGCGCCTGCGCCAGCTGAACCGCATCCGCAACAACGTGATGCATCCGGTCCGCGGCGGGCAGCTGAGCGAAGAAGAGTTTGAGTTCGTGTATAATCTCAAGGACGATCTTGGTCCGCTCGCCGACCCGGAGAGCGCGAACCAGAAACCTGAAGCCGCGGCAAAGCCGCAAACGCAAGAACCGGCCGAGAGCGAAGCCCCAGCTCCCGAACTGGTCAGCCAACTTACACCGGTGGAAGATGCGCCGCCCACGCCACAACTCCCCGTAAACCACGAACCAGCCGCAGGCGAAGAGTTCATTCCGAGCATCAAGGCAAGTTAACTCGGGGCGAAGCAACGCTGCGGCAATTCTAAAGCTCAAGGAAAAATTGTGAGAGTGCAGGAAGTTTTGCGCGCGTGGTGGGCCATTGCGCAGGGTAGAAAACCGTCTTTATCTCTGGAGATCACGCGCGAGTGCCCGCTACGCTGTCCGGGCTGTTATGCCTACCAGCCGGGTCATCCCGGGGAAGGGCTCAGCCTGCGCGAGTTGGCCGACTACAAGGGAGATGACCTGGTACAGCGTGTGCTTGCGATCGTGGATGAAGTGCGGCCACTGCATCTTTCTCTGGTCGGCGGCGACCCGCTCGTACGTTATCGAGAATTGGAGATCCTTTTGCCGCAGCTGATTGAGCGAGGCATCCATGTGCAGCTGGTGACCAGCGCGTTTCGGGCGCTTCCGGCAGCATGGGCCAGTCTGCCGCACCTGAACCTGGTTGTCTCGATCGACGGTTTGCAGCCGGAACACGACATCCGTCGCCGGCCCGCAACCTACGATCGCATCCTGACGAATATCGAAGGCCAATCCATCAGTGTGCATTGCACCATCACTGCGCAGATGATGCAGAGAAAAAGATATCTTCAGGATTTCCTCGAGTTCTGGACGCCGCGCCCGGAGGTGAAGCGTGTATGGTTCAGCATCTTCACGCCGCAGGTCGGCGCAACTGACCTTGAGATCCTCTCGCCGGAGGAGCGCTGCAACGCCGTACGTGAACTGCTCCTGCTGCGCGAAACCTTTCCCAAGCTCGACATGGCTGAAGGCGCAATCCTCGAGTTCCTGCAACCGCCTGCATCTCCGCGGGAATGCATTTTTGCCCAAACCACTGAAGTCCGCTCGGCCGACCTCAAGACGCTGGTCACCCCTTGCCAGTTCGGCGGTACGCCCGACTGTTCGCAGTGCGGCTGCGTGGCTTCGGTTGGAATGGCTGCATTGGGCCATTACAGGATCGGTGGACTCATAGAAGTTGGCGCCATCTTCAAGGCTTCTCGGAAGTTCGGCGCGGCGGTGCAGGGAATTGTTCCCGGTCGCAAGCCGGCAGGAGAATTTGCCGAAGACCCAAAGCGAGCAGCCGTGCGCGACCCAGCCGCCTGATCGCCAACATAGAAAATGCCCGGAGCGAGTCCGGGCATTTTTGTGCCGAAGCGTAAGCTGCTTTAGTATTTCGGGACTTTCGGATCGATGCGGTCCGCCCATGCCAGAATCCCGCCGGCAAGGTTCTTCGCCTTGGTGAATCCAGCCTGACGCAGGAATGTGACGGCCCGCGCGCTGCGCGCGCCTGAACGGCAGTGGACGACCATCTCTTTGTTGGGATCGAGCTCCTGGTATCGCTTTGGCAGGTCATTCAACGGGATGAGATGGCCGTTGATGTTGCAGATCTGGTATTCGTGCGGCTCGCGCACATCCAGGATGAATAGTTCTTCTTTGGCGTCGAGCTTCTTCTTCAGTTCTTCCACGCTGATTTCCGGCACGGCGGTCTGATTCACTGGCTTCTCCTGTCCGCGGAGTCCGCAGAATTCTTCGTAATCGATCAGTTTAGTAACGGTTGGGTTCTTCCCGCAAACCACGCAATCAGGATTCTTGCGCAGCTTCAACTCGCGAAACTTCATGCCAAGCGCGTCAACCAGTAGCAGCCGTCCGGCGAGCGAGTCACCGGTGCCGAGAATCAGCTTGATTACTTCCGTTGCCTGGATCAAGCCAACAAGCCCCGGCAGAATCCCGAGAACTCCGCCTTCAGCGCAGGAGGGCACCAGCCCCGGCGGTGGTGGCTCCGGATATAAGCAGCGATAGCAGGGGCCATCTTTGGTGGCGAACACGCTCGCCTGGCCTTCAAAGCGGAAGATAGATCCGTAGACGTTCGGCTTGCCGGTAAAGACGCACGCGTCGTTGACCAGGAAGCGTGTGGGGAAGTTGTCAGTTCCGTCCACGATCACGTCATAGTCCGCGAAGATCTGGAGCGCGTTCTCGCTGGTCAGCTTGGTTTCGTAAGTCTTTACGTTCACGAAAGGATTGATGGCGGCGATCTTCTGCTTTGCCGACTCGAGCTTCGGCCGCCCCACGTCGCTGGTGAAGTGGATGACCTGGCGCTGCAGGTTGGTGAAGTCCACGGTGTCAAAATCCACCAGGCCTAGTGTGCCCACGCCGGCCGCGGAGAGGTAAAGCGCCAGGGGGGAACCGAGCCCTCCGGTGCCGATACACAGCACCCGCGCGGCCTTCAGCTTCTGCTGCCCTTCCATGCCCACCTCCGGCATGATCAGGTGCCGGGAATATCGGAGGACTTCTTCATTGCTCAATGCAGGAAGTTCGGAGGCTAAAGTCGTGGCCATGGAATAATCCTTTCCTCAGATTGTACGTAAACGGAACTTGCAGAACGCAAGAAGGGCAGACCGGCGCTAGACGCCGCAGCAGAGACACATTCGCAGGCGGGGAAGAAACATCGTCCTCATTATAACCGCTAGAGCGCGATCGGCAGCGCCCTCTCGTAAGCCAGGATCTCAATCTCCTCGCGCATAAAGCCCTTGTGCTGCTCCGTCCCGGTCAGTACATAGGAGTTGATAGCGGTAGCGTGCCGGCGCTCCACGCTGGTGATCACGTACGAACAATCGAACCAGTGGGCTTCCGTCAGGTCGGTCTCAGAATAGTAGGCCGGATGGTCAGGATGCGAATGGTAGAACCCAACAATCGTCTCTGACCGGCTGCGGGCGAGCTTCAAAGCGGCAATCACTTTCTGGGGATCAATGCGATAACGGTTCGCGGGCGAATCCGTGCGCGCGTTCTCGCAGGGCACGGTCAGGGTCACCATGCGATCGTTTCCATTGACCTTTCCCAGCAGTATCCCGCAACACTCATGGGGATAACTGCGTTCAGCCTCCCAGCGGATCAGGTCGTAATCCGCCTTGCTGATCTGCAGCATAGGGGTCTCCTGGGAAGTGGCGCGTTATTGAGGCAAATCCCGGATGAAGTGCCCCACAGAAGCTTGGCCGTACCGACGAAGGAAGCCAATATTAGACGATTCTCAGGTTTTTTGCATCAGCGTTGTTGCAGATTTTTCGACGTTTTAACTTGCACCATCTCCGGTGCAATTTGCCCTGGCTTGGGCCCGGCTTGCCGCTGCACGGCCCTGAGTGTCACAATAATGAGTTGCTTCTGAAGGGGATACGAGCACTGCTATTTTGCGTCCCTGAGGTTTCTGGAGCATCTGTTTAAGTAAGGCTGCGGGCTTCAACAACCCCGTGGGTTGGGCACCACCGACGGTGCAGCGAATCCACTGGAGCCTGCGGATGCTTTCAACATCCCCGTTCCCTATGGAACTGAAGGCGGCACATAAATGTCGACAGCTTATGCTCCTATTGTTGAGCGACCCCCTGTATGCTCGCTCGAAAACTATCTTGTACTTCCTGATCGCAGCATGGACGCGAGAATCGCCGCGGCCAAGCGCGCGCTGGGTGACCGGCTGGTCATCCTTGGGCACCACTACCAGCGCGATGAGGTAATCCGCTTCGCCGATTTCCGCGGCGACTCGTACAAGCTTTCGCAGGAAGCCGCCCGCACCAGGGCCGCATATGTTGTCTTTTGCGGCGTGCATTTCATGGCGGAATCCGCTGACGTGCTGGGCAACAACGGCCAGCAGGTGGTACTGCCCGACCTGAATGCCGGCTGCTCCATGGCGGACATGGCCGAAATCGGCCAGGTGGAAGCCTGCTGGGAAGAGCTGGTAAAGGTGGGCCTCACCGACGAAAGCGGTCGCGGCATTACGCCTCTCACTTACATGAACTCCACGGCGGCAATCAAGGCGTTCTGCGGCGAGCGCGGCGGGCTGGTCTGCACATCGTCCAACGCCGGCGCTGCTTTCGACTGGGCGTTCGAGCGCAACGAGAAGATTCTCTTTCTACCCGACCAGCATCTGGGTCGCAACACGGCTTTCGCTATGGGAATCCCGCTCGACCAGTGCGTGGTATGGGACCCATATCTTGTGATGGGGGGCACCACGGCGGACAAGCTGCGCGATGCCAAAGTCATCCTATGGAAGGGCCACTGCTCTGTGCACCAGCGCTTCCTGCCTGAGCATGTGGACCGCGTGCGAGCAAAGGATCCGGGCATCCAGGTGATCGTACATCCGGAGTGCCGCTGGGAGGTCTGCCAGAAGGCCGAGGGCATCGGCTCCACGGAAGTGCTGATCAAGATGATCGAGAAAGCTCCCGCCGGAACCAACTTTGCTGTAGGCACGGAAATACACCTGGTCAACCGCATGGCCAGGGAGTTCGCGGCGCAGAACAAGAAGGTCATCTCTCTCGATGATTCCGGCTGCCTCTGCACCACCATGTTCCGTATATCGCCGCAGCACCTTTGCTGGGCACTGGAAAATCTGGTGGACGGCAACGTGGTCAACCGCATCCAGGTATCACCCGAGGTGAAGCACTGGTCGCGTGTGGCGCTGGACCGCATGCTGGAGATCCAGTAGCAAGCAGATTTGTCGCAGAACTTAATAGGGGATCGCCGGAATCGCACGTAATCGCGCGGAATCGCCGTAATCGGAAAAGCCTGGCAGTGCAAGGCTCGCGAAGGTGCGATCGATCAAAGGTTCGAGCGCTGAGCCGGAACCGGGGGTACGAGTCCTAGAAGGATCGAGCGCCGCAGGTGCGACACCAAAACTATCGTTCGAGTGAGCTCGATGTAGCCGCGCCGCGTAGCGCGTAATAAACGATATACGCGTAGCACAACACCGGCAGCACAAACGCGTGATGAATGCCGATGTGGTCGGCCAGCACGCCCTGCAGCTCCGGCACGATTGCTCCGCCGACAATCGCCGCAACCAGCAACCCTGAAGCCTTGCCCGTAAGCGGACCCAACCCCGCAATTGCGAGCGTGAAGATGCTGGGAAACATGATGGAGTTGAACAGCCCAACGGCAATAAGCGTCCACATGGCCCAGTGACCAAAGGTGAGCATGGA
>DATAEJ010000297.1:0-34692 GCA_036258095.1 Candidatus Angelobacter sp.
AGAAGCAACTGCTGGATCTGGGGATTGTCCGCGCTGCCTTCCAGCGTCTGCGGACGCAGCGTATCGTACTTGATGGTGACCTTGTTCGTCTGCGGATCGGTGCTGATGGAATTGATGCCGGCGACGTTAAGGTCCGCCGAAGCCGTCGGCACCGTGCCCGTGTTCTGTGTGATCTGCGGATTGTCCTTCGTGACCTTCCACGTCGTGATCGTCCCGCCGGCAAAGCCGATCATCAGCAGCGCCACGGTCAGCGCCGGGGCCAGCTTGATCTGATGCATCCATCCGGCAAAGTCAAAGATGAACATGCCCCACGCCGATCGGTTCTGCTCTGCGTGCTCCAGCGCTTCCTGCAACTCCATCCGGCTTGAGGCCAGCAGGTTCGGGGAAACCTCCGGCAGCGGCGCGGCAGCCATGTCTTCTTTAAATAACTGCGCCGACTCGACCTCCCTGCGGCAGCCGGCGCAGTGGTGCAAGTGTTGCACGAACTCAAACTTGGCATCATCCGCCAGTTCGTCATAGATATAAAAAATGACGTTTTCTTTAATCCAATCGCATTTCATAGAACACCCTCAAAATCGGGTACTTGGTCTTTGGTATTTAGTACCTGGCCCAGCAAAACTGAAGTTACTTCGTTGAATTCGCGTGCTTCAAAACTGAACCAAGTACCAACTACCAATTACCAACTACCGCTTTTCACCTCATCGGCGCCAACGCACTCCGCAATTTCTGCGTCGCCCGGAAGAGCGTATTTTTCGCAGTCTCTTCCGTCGTGTTCAGCATCTCGCCGATCGTTCTTAACCTGAGTCCCTGGTAATGCTTCAATTCAAACACCATGCGCTCGCGCGGTGTGAGTTTGGTCAACGCCTGGGCAATCTTTGCGCCCAACTCGCGCCGCATCAGGTCGCGTTCCGGATTCGCTCCACTCCGGTCGTCTGACACGCGGTCCAGCAGGTCCATCTCCTCGCCGCGCGAATCAGTGACCGTCGGCGAGTCTTCCTTCCTGGTCTGCCGCTTTCGCAGATGGTCCAGGCACAAGTTGGTCACAATCCGGTAAATCCACGTATAGAACGAGCACTCAAACCGGAAGTTTCCAATGTGACGGTAGGCTTTGAGAAAGGCCTCCTGATAAATGTCCCGCGCGTCCGGCTCTGAGCCGGTCAGGTGCAGTGCCAGGCGCAGTACCGCCTGGTCATACTGGCGCACTAATGCTTCAAACGCGGCACGGTCGCCCCGCTGGGCAGCGCGAATCAACTCGCTGTCATTCACTCGGCTTAGGGCCTGGCTCACCATCGCTCCGGTGGAGTGTGAGTTCCGTCTGCTTTGGGCATTCGCGCCAACCGTAGCCTTTAAAGCTGCTGTTTCGGCCGGCATCTCAGGTGGTCCTTGTAATCCTCTCTGCTTGCAATTACTTGGACGCGCCATGCCTCGAGACGTAAGCTGAGGTTATCCCATTTTCGGACACTTCCAAAACATCTCTACCTTTGCCTCATCTTCGGTGCAATCCCCTCGGGAGCACTGTTGATCTCCGAATTCGCGCGCAATCACGCCTTCTAAAGCTTGCTTCAGCGCAGCGAATACAGATTGTCTGCTTACGGACTGCAACGGCCCACAAAAGGGATCCCGTCGAGCGACTCTTAATGCACTCGCTCCGCCAGCGCCGAGCTCACCAGTTCCGTATCCATATATTCGGTGATCGCCTGGAGCCTGCCATCAAGCAACTGGACAACGAAACAGTACGCGTTGTTGTAGGGGAGGCCGGACTTAGTGGTGTTGCTGCCCCGCGCTTCAACCACCACGAAGTCGCCTTCGGCAATAAACCGGTGCGGGATCGTCTTGATTGTGCCGTTGATCCTATCGCGCAATGGCGCCAGCAGCTCTTCAAGCACAGCCTTCTTCCCTCTGTACGTCCCTGACCACTGGTTGCTGCCGGTCACGGTCCAGCTGAAGTCATCGGCCATGGCCTCAACCAGGGGCCTGGCGTTTCCCTGTGCCAGCTCGGAAAAAATATTCTTCATCAGCTGCTTGTTTCCCGCTGCATCCATCAGGTTTCTCCTTATCGGCAATCCTTGAGATCGCGCACAGAGCCAGCGTGAATTCTATTCCCAATGCCGATCTTGTGGTGAACCTGCTCCGATCCGCGCTCATCCGCGTCAATCCCGGGTGGCGTTCCCAGCCATCGGACGGCGCTCATCAGGACGATACACGCCTCGCACTTACCCAAATACCAAGTACCAATTTCCAAATACCTCCTGATTGTTGGGCTAATTGTGGCAATCTCTTTGCATGCAGCCCATCATTGACTTCATCCTGGAACTGGAAAAGCTGAAGGGTGTCACCCGCAAGGTGAAGCCGCTCGGCCTCGAGCGCTACGAGAACTCCGCCGAGCACAGTTGGAGTCTCGCGCTGCTGGCCATCTCACTTCAGCATTTCGCCGAGTCCCCGGTGGATATCAATCACGTTATCCGCATGCTGCTGGTACATGACATCGGCGAGATCGATGCTGGTGACACTTTCTTCTTCGACGCCGCTGCGCGCGACCAGCGCAAGGCTGCCGAACTCGCTTCCGTGCAGCGCATCTTCGGCATCCTGCCGGACGGCCACGGTGCCCGGCTGCTCGCGTTGTGGCAGGAGTTCGACGTAGCAGAAACCGCGGAAGCCCGTTTTGCCAATGCCGTCGACCGCGCGATGCCCGTCTTGATGAACCTGAACAACAACGGGCAGAGTTGGCGCGAAAACGGCATCAGTTATGCAACCGTACTCAAGAAAGTCGGCCCGCCCATCCGCTCGGGCTGCCCTGCCTTGTGGAGCTACATCGAAGCCCGCCTCATGGAAGCGAGCGCGAACGGGCTCTTCGGCTCCTGACCTTGTCTAAAAAAGCCGCCCACGCCTTCACGCAAAGAATGGGCTGGATTGCTCCAGCCCATTGTTTTGGATTGAAAAGCTACCGTGCTACACGGCAGTCTTCTTTACCGCATGGGCAGCTCCCGCGAACGGCGCCGGCTTCGACCTCGGTTTTCCCGGTCCGTGGTCAGCATCAGAGTACTGGAACTGCACTGGAACCTTGGCGCTGCCCTTGCTCAGATGAACCTCCTGGAAGACCTCGGTAAGCGGGTTGGCCTCGAACACGGGGAAGTCGCCGCACTCTTCACCCTGTGCGGAAGTCCAGCCCAGGAAGTTGATCGCGTTCGGGTGATTGCCGGCCCGGATCGCGTCTTCCACGTCAGGATCGGTACGCGCTTCGTTCAATTCGTGATAGAACGTGGCTACCACGCTTTTCCACGGCTGGTGAAAGACAGGAATGCCGTTCACGGTTCCATTGGGCAGCTGCTCGGAAAAAACACCGATCGCGTAGTAGATGATTTTCTTCGCGGTGCCTGCCCCCACATGGATTGACCCGTGATAGCCGCCGAGGCCTTTGGTTGAGTCTTCTTCTTCTTCGTGAGGAATTGCCTCATTCGCCGCGCCTTTCTCCACCGTTGCCGCGATCGTTGACTTCGTGGGCGCCTCATTGGTGTTCAGTATGGTGCCGCTCGGCAGCATGAAGTTGAAAACGGTGTTGGGGAAATCAGAGCCGTCCAGCGTGCCGGAGTGGAAAAGCGTTCGCACCAGGTTCTCCACATCGCCCTGCGACACCGTCTTCGGTGGCGGTCCGGCCAGAACGTGCGAGCCCTTGAACGTGGAACTGATTTTGCCGGACTCGTAATACTGGCTCATCACATTGTTCAGGTGCTGGTCAGACATTGCTTCACTCAGCGCCTGGTCTATCGACTTGATGTCGCTGGCGTTCCATGCGGGCGACCCGCCCACATAGAAGTTTGTAAACACCAGGTCGGCAATCGTCTTGCCGCCATGAAACACCAGATCATGACTTGGCGTAGGGTGGATTCCAGGCGCGAGCGCCGTCGGCATGGAAACACGACTGCGGAATCCTTTCTCTGCTGTTGTGTTGGGTCCGGTAAAAACGCGTAGCGGTCTTACAAAGTTCGTTGTCTTCGGTGACATATCTCAATTCCTCTCGACATTGGGCAGAAGAATGAGCCCACAGGTCGGCTGCCATTCACGCGATCCAGTGGGGGGCCGGAAGCTCCTTAATTGGCTTGGGGCCATGGAGTGTGGGAATAAGTAACTACTGACAACCTGTCTACATAGTGATCCCGGATGGCATACCGTTACAAGCGCAAGAGCGAAGGAGCAAAGGAGCGACTCTGGATTCGTGATTTCCTGCACCGTGCCGGGCGGACCTGAATCTCATATCATTTGTTCTGAGGTAAAGCTCCATGCATCATGCCATTCTTGGCGCTGGGGGAATTGGCGGTCTCATTGGCGCCGTTCTTGCGCATGCAGGTGAACAGGTCACGTTAATTGTCCGTCCGGAAAGTGCCGCCCGCCAGCCTCGACAACTCTCGCTTGAATCAAAGTTGGGGAATTTCACCGTGCCGGTTGCAGTCGAGCCCGTTCTCACCGGCCCCGTTGACGTTCTGTGGATCACCGTCAAAGCCACACAGCTGGAATCGGCCCTGGAAAGTATTCCCTCGGACGCCTCTGTTCGCGGCGTGGTTCCACTGCTGAATGGGATTGACCACGTTTCCCTTCTGCGCAAATGCTTCGGTCACGATCGCGTAATTCCTGCAACTATCTCGGTCGAATCCGAACGAACCGCTCCGGGCTTGATCGTGCAACGCTCGCCATTCGTGCGCCTTAATGTTGCTGAGTCCGGCAAGCCGTTGCTCGCATCCACTCTCGATCTCTTCGACCGCTTCGGCTTCGAACGCAAATTCATAGAGAACGAGAGCACGCTGCTTTGGAGCAAGCTGGCCTTCCTGGCCCCGTTCGCGCTCTCTACGACGGCCGCCGGTGCTCCCATTGGCGATGTCCGCAAGGATCCACGCCGGAGGAAACTGCTTGACTCGTGTATCCGCGAAGCCTGTGCTGTCGCCAATGCAAACAATGCGGGAATCAAGCCTGACGCGCTCATCGCCACGGCCAGCCAGATGCCGCCCGAAATGCGGAGCTCCATGCAGAAAGATGTGGAAGCAGGAAATCCGCCGGAACTGGACGCCATCGCCGGGCCAATCCTGCGCGGCGGCCCCGAGCACGGGATTCCTGCGCTCGCCACTCAGGAACTGGTCATCGAGATCCGCCAGAAGTTGAAAGCCCGGGCGGCCGGCTAAACAAAATTGATCAGCACAATCTCCGGCCGCGTACCCACGCGCATTGGCGGTCCCCACGTGCCCGCTCCGTACGACGTATAAACCTGGAGCTTGCCGAATTGCTGCAACCCGTAGATGAACTTGCTCCAGACCTTTTGCGCAATCCACGTGTAGGGAAAGAACTGGCCGCCGTGTGTGTGCCCTGAGACCTGCAATGACACGCCTTCTTCCTCGCTGATGGGCAGGCGCACCGGCGCATGTAGCATGAGAATACTCGGCCGCTCCCGGTCCAGCCTCAGTCCGCGCAGAATCTCGCGGAAGCTTTCAGGATTCACCGCGTCGCGGTAGTGCACGCCTGCAAGCTGCAAACCCTTGAGATCAACCATTTCATTGTTCAGCACGCGCACACCCGCCCGTCTGATCGGCGGAAGGTACTCCGCGTGGCTGTAAAACTCCTCATGGTTTCCCTGGATGTAGAAAACGCCTTCGAAAGACCCGCCATTCCGCGCCCAGTCAAGGAACTCGGCCCAAGGCTCCGCCAGTTTCTCGAAGTCGGCCGCTACGCCGTCATACATGTCGCCAGCCAGCAGAACCATGTTGGGTTGTAGCTCGCGCAGCTTTCTGGTCACGCGGCGAATGAATCTCCCGTTCCGCACATGCCCGAGATGAAGATCACTCACCAGCGCCGCAACACGTCCGCGCCACTGCTCCGGAAGGTTCGGCAGCGTCACCGGCACGTGCACCACGCGCAGCCATGAAGCATTGATCAGCCCGTACAAAGAGACCAGCAACGCCAGCCCGTACATCACTGTGCCGATTGTGTGCGCCGCCCAGCCCAGATGCAGCAGCCGCGAAAAACCATACACGATCCAGCACAGCAGAGAGGCCCACAGGAGATAGCTTGAAATGCCCAGCCACACCGCGGCAACCACGTACACGGCGCGTGCCAGCGGATCATGCGCATACCAGCCGCGCAATGACGCCACTACAAAGCTGATGGAAAGAATCGCCAGTGCCATCTTCAGTGACGGCGTGGCAATTCCCGGCCCGAAAAAGCTGACCAGGGTCACGTAGAGAAACAGATGGCCAAGGAAGATGATGGATTGAACAATACTGATGAAGCCCAGCAGACGAGTACCCACTCCGTATAGATCCTTTTACCGATATAAAAAACGTATGATGCTGTTCTAAGCAATCGAGCGTACCACGCCGCCGTCCACACGCACCGCAGCGCCCGTGGTGGCTGACGCCTGCTCTGACGCGAGATACACAACCATGTTCGCAACTTCCTCATTGGTTGCGAAGCGCTGAATCAATGAACTCGGCCGCATGGTGCGGAAGAATTCCTTCTCCATCTCGGCAAAGCTCTTGCCGGATTGTTTTCCCACCTGCTCCACAAAGCGTTCCACGCCTTCGGATCGCGTCGGCCCGGGCAATACTGCATTCACCGTCACGCCTGTGCCCGCCACAGTCTCAGCCAGGCCGCGCGCCACCGCAAGCTGCGCCGTCTTCGTCATGCCGTAGTGAATCATTTCCGCCGGGATCTGCAGCCCGGACTCGCTTGAGATGAACATCACCCGTCCCCAGCCTTTCTTCACCATGCCCTGCGTGTAATGTCGCGCCAGGCGAACACCGCTCAACACGTTCACGCGGAAGAAACGCTCCCAGTCTTCGTCAGGGATATCGAAAAACTTCTTCGGCTCAAAGATGCCGAGATTGTTCACCAGGATATCGGTTTGGGGAAAACGGCGGATCAGCGCCTCCGCACCCTCGCGTGTTCCCAGATCGCCCGCAAACCCGTCACACAGGCATCCTGCATGCTTTTTCCTGATCTGCGCGACCGCGGCGTCCACCCGATGCTGTGTGCGCCCGTTCACGATCACCTTCGCTCCCGATTCCGCAAGACCGGCTGCAATCGCCAGCCCAATACCCGCTGTAGAGCCTGAAACGATCGCCGTCCGCCCGGTAAGACGAATCTCCATGTTGTTCCTTTCCTTCAGCAGGCTTGTTTTAAGCAAGAAAGAGTTAGAGATGCCCTTTCTGGTTTGCAGGATTCATTTGGATTCATGAACTCCCTACCCGAATGGCGGATGTCCCGGCAGCGCGCGTCGCGAAATATTAAGCAAATTGGAGTCACGCGATGGCAGAAAGCACCTGGGCAGCATTTTCAAAGGAACTGGCCGATACTTCGGCTGAGATAGGCAAATCAGTGGTCGCCGTGCTTGGACGGCGACACCCTTCGAGCGGATTACTACTGAGCCGCGACGCTGTGGTCACGGTCAATCACGCCCTGCGTCGCGACGACGAAATCGGCGTGGTTCTCGGGCCAGGCAAAAAGCTCGTCGCCAGGGTCACCGGGCGCGACAGCGGCACAGACTTGGCGGTCCTGCGCCTTCCAGAACCAGTGGACGCGCCGCCACTTCGCTGGAAACGCGAGACGGTGCGCGTTGGTGAATTGGTACTGGCCCTCGGGAGATCATGGCGCGGAAACGTAGTCGCCAGTTCTGGGGTTCTTTCCGGCGTTATCAACACTGCATGGAAGACCTGGCAGCGCGGCGAACTCGACCAGTTCATCCGTCCTGACCTTACGCTTTATCCCGGTTTCTCCGGAGGCCCTCTGGTTGCGCCGGGCGGGGCGATCATGGGCATCAATACTGCGGGCCTGCACCGCCAGGGAATTACCATTCCAGCATCCACAGTTGAGCGTGTTGCGCAGGAACTGCTGGAGAAGGGCGCAGTTGAGCGGCCATGGCTCGGTTTGGCGATGCAACCCGTTCCGTTCCCGGAATCGTTGCGCTCGCGCCTGAATCTAAATGCCAGTCAGGGTTTGCTGGTGGCGCACGTAGAACCCAGCGGCCCCGCGGATAAAGCAGGCGTACTGCTCGGCGATCTGCTGTATGAAATTGCCGGACAGCCCGTGCCTGATACTGACCGTGGTCAAGAGGTCTTGCGCAACACCAGGGTTGGCCAGCAGGTTGAGGTGAAGCTGCTGCGCGCCGGCAACCCGGCGACGGCCCACATTTCCCTCGGGTCACGGCCGGCCCGTAGCTGAAACATTGCAGAAGGAAGGACGCGTGACGCGCGCAGAAATGCGACAACCCGACATTCTGGTGGTTGCGGCCTCTGCGCGCCGTCGCGAAGCAATCGTTGACTTGATCCATCGCTCAACTCGGTACGGGCGTGCCGCCGTCTCGACCTCGTCGACGTTCGCCACCCATACCGCTGAGATCACAATTGCGGATTTGGAAACTCTGGCAGCTGCTGATTCCTTTTTGCAAGTTGCGCGGAACGCTCCCGGCACCGCGAGCTTTATTGCCCTCATCGATTCCCAACCAGCAACATGGATTCGTCATGCCTTGCGCGGCGGCATAAATGCCGTACTCAGCCGTGAACTCACCTCAGATGAACTTGAACTTGCCATTGAAGCCGCAGAGCAAGGTTTCGTTGTGCTGCCGGCGCTGGTCGCCCAGACGCTTATGTCTACGCTGTCACAAACTTTAGAATTCTCTGATTTGGTAGAGCAGCTTACGTCTCGCGAGCGCGAAGTGCTTGACCTTATGAGCGCCGGTCTCTCCAACAGGCAGATTGCAATGCAGCTTGGCATCTCCGAACATACAGCTAAGTTCCACATCAGTTCCGTTTTGGGAAAGCTCGGCGCAAGCAGTCGTACCCAGGCAGTCACTCGCGGAATCCGCACAGGCCTTATTGCGCTTTGAAGCTTGCTTAGGGCCTCGTTCTAAAGGCCTATACGTGAACTGGGCCATTGCCACACACGGCCATGTACTATATCCCACATAGTTGCCTTTCATATTGTGCATCCGAGCTAAGGCAGTATCCAGCAATCACTCTGGAAACGGACAGGATTAAGGTTGCCCTTTTGAACTAGGTCCAAAGGCCTGTCGGAATGCGCATCAAAGCGTGCTATGCTGCGCAGAATCATTAGTTTCCTCGATCAAATCTGTGCAAGAGAGGAGAAAAGAAAGGTTTGTCGCCCTCCCCTGGAAAACGTGCCCGTGTCGCTGCCTGGATAATCACATTTTTACTTCCATTCGCGGCATGGATGCTTACAAGTTTCAGCTCTCCCTTGTTCCGCCCCAGTGTGGGCGTGTTCTTTACTGCGGCTGCCTGCCTCTCAGCTGTGATTGGCGGACTGCCAAGGGCGTTGGCAGCAATAGCCCTGAACGGCGCCGCTCTGAACCTGTTCATCCATCTTTATCACCCTGCGGGGGTGAATCAGAACACGGGTGAGTTGTGGACTCTGCTGCTCGCGGTGGTGGCTTTTATCGTGGGCTACGCGAGAGAGAAGTGGTCAGCGGCAGAATCTCTCGCCAGCCGCTTGCGTTCCGACCTGGCACGGTTGCGCGATGAACTCGAATCGCAGCGCTCTGATCTTAAGCGCTTCCATGAACTCAGCGTCCGTCTCTCCAGCAGTCTGGAGCTGCACCGCCTCCTCAATGACGTGCTCTCGTCAGTGGCTACTCTGCAAAAGACTGACCTGGCGCTCATGCTGGTATTGCCTGAGCGCAACAGCAAGACATTGCGCGTGCAGGCGTTCACCGGATTTACCTCCGACCAGATCAAGCAGTTTGACGAGTTTCCCGCTTCATTTTTCTCGCCTGAGCAGCGCGTCCTGATCGAGGACACAAAAAAGGAAACACAGTTTCCGTTCAACGTTGCCGCAGAAAGCGTTGGCTTTCGTGCGCTGTTCAGCATGCCTATCGCCAACGTGCGCGGGGAGCCGCTCGGCGTCGTAGTCACCTTCTTCCGCAAGCCGCACTCGCCCAGCGAGCGCCAGTCACGGCTGGTTGAGCTCTACGCGCGCCAGGCGGCCAACGCTCTCGATAATGCGCGGCTCTATCGTAATTCGCTCGACACGCTTGCTGCCGAGCAGGCCCGCGCCGCTGTGCTCCGTGCACTCGCGGAAGCTTCCGTGCAAATCAATTCGGCTCTCACGCTCGATTCCCTTCTGCAGGTCATTACCGATCAGGCGCGCACCATCATCGGCGCAAGACAGGCATTTGCGACTCTGCTGGCACGGGGCGGGTGGCATCAGAGTTTGACTTCGGTATCAGCTGCCGAAGGAGCGCCTTTTATCTTCCCGCAGGAAAGCTCGGAGATGTTTGCGCTGGCTTGCAACCTGAACCAGCCTATGCGGCTCAGTTCCCGGGCCAAAAACGCGGGCCAGTGGCGTCCCATGATGAACTCCGAAACCGCTCAGCGCGGCTGGCTGGCGGCTCCGCTGCTCACGCGCGATGGCCGCAACCTCGGCCTCATCCAGCTCACGGAGAAAGTCAACGGTGAGTTTTCCGCCGATGACGAAGCTATTCTCGTACAGCTCACGCATATGGCTTCCGTCGCCATCGATAACGTACGTCTCTATCGCGAAGCGCAGGAGCAAATCGCAGAGACCAGGCGCGCGCAGGAGGCACTGGAACGCAGCAAGGAAAGTATCGAACTGGCACAGCAATACGTTGGCATCGGCATCTGGGAATGGGACCTGCAGACCGGCGCCCTGGTGTGGTCCGATGAGCTGCGTCGCCTCCATGGCTTTGCCGCGGAGACGTTCGATGGCCGCTATGAAAGCTGGATTGAGAGCATTCACTCGGAAGATCGCCAACAGGTACACCGGGCCATCACTGAAGCGATGATGCGCAGTGGAGAGTATGAAGTGCAGTATCGCGTCGTCTTCCCGGACCGCAGTATTCACTGGCTGGAAGCACGCGGCCGCACAATCCTGATCGCGGAAACTCCGGTTCGCATGTTGGGTGTTGCGATGGATGTAAGTGCGCGGAAAGCTTCCGACGAAGCCTTGCGGCACTCTGAGAAACTGGCTGCTACAGGCCACCTTGCGGCAAGCATCGCCCACGAAATCAACAATCCCCTTGCTGCGGTGACCAATGCGCTCTATATTCTGCGGACCCACACGGAAACGCCCCGCAATCTGCTGAACTATATCCGCACCGCGGAAATGGAGCTGTCACGGGTCGTACACATCACGCGCCAGACGCTCGGTTTCTACCGCCAGATCTCGTCGCCCGTCACGGTCGACGTTCACGCGCTGCTCGATGAAACCATGGGAGCATTTGAATCGCGTGTGGAGAAAGGCAAGATCACGCTGCACCGGCGTTACGCCGCTAGTGAAGCGCTGTCCGGCTATCCGGCCGAACTCCGGCAGGTGTTCTCCAACCTGCTGCTGAATGCCCTCGAGGCGGTTCCGGAAGGCGGCAACGTGAGCCTGCGTACCCGTCAGGTGCATGATCACGAGGGCCGGCTCGGAGTACGGATCACCATTGCCGACGATGGCGCGGGCATTCCTGGGGAGAACCTGCCGCGCATCTTCGAGCCATTCTTCAGTACGAAAGCGACAAAAGGCACCGGGCTGGGTCTGTGGGTGAGCCAGGGGCTGGTGCAGAAGCATGGCGGCAGAATCCGCCTGCGCTCCAGCACGGTAACTGCCCACCATGGCACTTGTTTCGCCGTGTTTCTCCCGTTTGCGCAGGTGGAACACCTCCCGGCAGCCGGGGATCTGCCCGCCAACGCCTCTGCCCCGGCCCTTCGCCGCGAAGCGGCCGCCTCCGGAAATGACCTCTCCGCAGCGTAAGCGGCCGTTGCAAATTAATGAAAAGGCGTTGCCGCGGCTCTTATATCGCTAGGCGACAAAACCCGCGCAGGTTGTTGGACTTTCGCCACCTCTGAGTCAGGGAATTTGCCGATGGATGCGTTTATCTTGATGGGCTAAAACGGGCACGTTCAGCAAACAGCCAAAAGTCCTTGGACAGTTGCAGTTATCCGAAAATTAATTAGGTGAAAAGCTCTAGTCTTGCGTTATCCTTAGTCACCAAGCAAGCACTTTAGTTGTATGTCCCCCGTCATCTACAATTCGCGGTCTGGCCGGACCTCGAACGGCTTCTCCCTGGTGGAGTTAATGGTCGTTGTCATGGTGATCCTGGTGATCGCGGCGATTGCCATTCCCAGCTTTGTTCATGCCAGAATGAAGGCGAATGAAGCTTCAGCCGTTTCCTCTCTCAACGCAATCCGCACTGCTGAATTCATGTATTCGGAGGTGTACCCGGAGGAAGGCTTCGCTCCGACGCTCGTGGCGCTCGGACCGAATTCCACCGATTGCACGCATCCCAGCAAGAATGGGGCATGCCTGCTCATGGATGAAGAACTGGCAAGCGGTGTGAAGAACGGATATCTGTTTGAACTCACGGCTGACGGCACACGGCCTTCCACCAACTTCAACGTAACTGGCACACCGCAGGCCGGCGGTCTCTCGGGCCGTTGCTCCTTTTCTGGCGGTGCTGCGGCAGATGTAAGCGTCGTGCCGAACAGCGGCGAGATCAGCCGCTTCCAGATGGCGGGCAGCGGCGGGTGCGGACCGTAGATCTCCAGCCCACACCTCATCCACTTTCTGGAACTCTATTGAGCTTTCACAGCAACTGTTCCGCGGGTGTTTTCCCATTCCAGAATCAGGTTTGCTGAGTCCTGTCCCGTCTTGTCGAACGAGATCGTGAACTGCTCAACCGGCTGCGCCGTCTTGCTGACCTTCATATCAATGCGTGCGAGGTCCTGCTTTTCGTCGTATTCAGTGCCCCACTGCCCGGTTTGCTTGTTGATGATCAACTTCCATGAATTGTCGGTCGGCAATGAGTACAGCGTGTAGTTGCCGGCAGGTACTTTGGTGCCACCGATCGTAAGGTCAATCGGCGTACTGAAAGCGGTAGCCTCGTTGGCTCCGGTGCGCCATACCTTCCCGTAAGGCACCAGGTCGCCGAATATTTTCCGCCCCTTCATGGAAGGCCGGCTGTAGTCAATCTTGATTGTCTTGCCCTTCAGCGCGACCTCCGCGGTCCCAGGAGGGCTGGGCCTCTTACTTTTGTCCTGCTGCTGCGCCTGCAGCGAAATAGCCATAATTGAGACCGCAACTGCCATAACCGCGCGAATCCAGTTTTGCCGCATGACCGATGTTCTCCTTTTCAGGTGCTGCAGCCACATTATCGAGTACGCGTCCACGTGAGTTCAAATCTGGCTTCTGCACGGCCCGAGCCAGCCGTTCGCTTAAACTCGCAGGATCATGGCCGAAAGCACGAAAGTACTAACAACCACCTTGCACTAAACGCTTCTTCCAACAGGACCAATCCCGACATAAAGTTAGATCGAAAAATTCACTACTCCCACCATCTGTTGAGGCAAATGCCATGAGAAAAACACTGGCACTGTTCGGATCTTTGTTCCTGGGGTTGAGTTTGGCAGCGCAGACATCTCCGGCGCCGGCCCAGACCAGCAACGTACAGCGCACCACGAAGGCAATCAACTACCGGCTGCGCAATGACGCCGTCAAAATCGAATTCCACGGCACTGAGCTCATGAGCAATGCCACCGGTGAAGCGCATGTCACCGGAAAGAAGAGCAATCTCGAGATCGACGCGAAATTTGAGAATCTCGACGATCCCACCAAGTTCGGTCTTGAGTACCTGAGCCTGGTCTTGTGGGCTGTCTCGCCGGAAGGGCGTGCGGTGAACCTCGGCGAGCTCGTATTCGACCACAACAGCGCAAAGCTGAAAGCGATTACCGACATGCAGACGTTCGGACTGATCGTGACTGCCGAGCCGTATTTTGCAGTAAACCAGCCCGGCAACATGGTGGTGATGGAAAACGTCATTCCCGCCGGAACGCGGGAACAAAACATTGATGCCAGATATGAACTGCTTGGCCGCGGCACCTACAGCTCGACGAATACTCACATTCAGGACGCAATTTTCGGGATTGACCGCAAGACTCCGCGCTCGCTGTTTGAGGCCCGCAATGCAGTGCGCATCGCGCGCGTTGCAGCGGCAGATAAATATGCCTCCAGCATCATCGCCAGGGCTGACCAGCAGTTGCGCGACGCCGAAGAAGCGTATGTCCGCAAGCGTGATAAAGCAACCATCGAAACTCTGGCACGCGAAACCGTGGGCACCGCCGAAGAAGCGCGCGTGATGGCCGTAAAACAGAAGGCAGAGGAAGAGGCCCACGCCAAAGCTGCAGCGGACAAAAAAGCCGCGGAAGAACGCGAAGCCAAAGCCCGTGCCGATGCCGAAGCTGAAGCTCGCCGGCGCGCTGAAGCCGAATCAGCTCGTGTCCAGGCTGAGCAGGCACGGCAGCAGGCTGAACAGGCACGCCAGCAGGCCGAAGCCGCAAAGGCTGAGGCTCTCCGTATGAAGCAGGATGCCGAGAAGGCCCGCCAGGAAGCGGAAGCCGCCAAGGCGCAGGCCGTGGCACAGCAGCAGTCTCTCGCGGTTGAAGCCGACAAAGCCCGCAAGGCGGCCGAAGAAGCTGACCGGCTTCGTCAACAGGCAGAAAAAGAAAAAGCTGATTTGCGCGGGCAGCTTCTGCAACAGTTGAACGCCGTGCTCGCCACCCGCGACACCGCGCGCGGATTGATTGCCAACATGTCTGACGTTCTCTTCAAGACCGGCAGCTTTGAGCTGCTTCCGGGCGCACGCGAGCGCCTGGCCAAGGTCTCCGGGATTGTGCTCGCGCATCCCGGACTCCATCTGGAGGTGGAAGGCCATACCGACGCCGTGGGCAGTGACGAATACAACCAGCAGCTCTCAGAAAGACGCGCCGACGCGGTGCGCAGCTACCTTGTCCAGCAGGGCATTCCCGATAGCTCAATCGTAGCGCGTGGGCTGGGCAAGACAAGCCCGGTTGCAACCAATGACACACCAGAAGGGCGGCAGCAGAATCGTCGCGTAGAGCTGGTGCTCTCAGGCGAAGCGATCGGAACGAGTTCCGCCCGAGCAGTCCCCACCGCTGCCCCTCAGCAGTAAGAAGGTTTGAAAAACAAAAGGAGCCTCTTCGCGAGGCTCCTTTTTTGTTTTCTCAAAAACCTAAATGGCGGCCGGACGGATCTCGTCATGGCTCAGAATCTTGTTGATCGAAGAGAGCAGGTCCTCTCGCGAGTCGCCCGTAACAAAGCACTGTCCCTCAATGTCCGGCCGTATTCTTCCCATCTGCAGGATGGGGGCCTCAGGGAAGAAGTGGCGCACCGTCAGGCCGATGGCCTTTTTCATTTTTGGTTCTACTGCGTCGGCAAGCAACACCATATCAAAGGCGCGATTATGGCACGCCTGTTCGACTTCTTTGAGGCTGGTAGCAGGGCTTACTTTGTAACCCGCGCGAACGAGCCAGTCCGAGCGCAGCCGCAGGGCGGCTTCAGTTGCTACTACCAACAGGAGGGAAGCTGCTGGGATCGGGTCCATTTAACTCACAATCCTGACACCAAGGGGTTGGCCTAATTCTAAACCGGTTTGGCCGGAAGGACAGTACATTTATATGTACCACCTTTTCATGTGTTTGCAGCTATGTTGCGCTTCAGATTCGAATCCATACTACCAAATTAATAAATTTTTTCTTAGAAAGTGCGGGAACATCTGGTCGCGAGCGCCTTCACGACAGAACGCTGCCAAAGTTCATGTAAGCTACTCTCTCCAAGGAAAATTCCCCAAATGTCTTCCCCAACTCCGGTCGCCGCCTTCACGCAGAAGACAATTCTCAAGTTTCCACCCTTTCGTACGCTGTGGATGGCGCAGTTCGTCAGCATCATGGGCGACTTCCTTGCGTTGTTTGGTGTCATCAGCCTGATTACTTTCCGCTGGCATGGCACGCCGGTGCAGGTAACTGCCGTGACCATCGCGTACGTGCTTCCGCTGGCCATCATCAGCCCCGTCGCCGGGGTCTTTGTGGACCACTGGAACGTGAAGCGCGTGATGATCGCCAGTGACGTGATCCGCGCGTTGTTGATCCTGTGCCTTGTCTTTGTACACGATGTGCCGCAAATCTGCGCGATTTTCGTTGCGCTTAGCGCCGTTTCAAGTTTTTTCTCGCCGGCACAGTCTGTGACACTCAGGACGCTGGTGCCCAGAGAAAGCTTGCTGGCCGCCAATGCAATGATGACGCAAGCGTTCTATATCGTACGGCTCTTTTCTCCCTTTGCTGCGGGAGCTCTGATCTCGGCGTTGGGTGAGAAGGCCTGTTTTTATCTAGACACCGCCAGTTTTGTCTTCTCCGCATTCATGATCTCCACCCTGGTGGTGGTTCGTCCGCAGTCGCAGACGGAAAAAACTGTCGACAAACTGACCCAGGATTTTCTCGAAGGTAACCGCTTCATCTTTACTCACTCAGGTCTTTCGTTTGTTTTTCTTGCCATGGCCGTGGCCATGTTTGTGCTCAGTTCGTTCAGTCCGCTGATCTCGATCTACATCCGCGACTCGCTGGCTGCAGGCCCGTTCCTGTTCGGCGTGATCAGTTCCATGGTGGGAATCGGCCTCATTGTCGGTTCGTCAGTCATGGCACGGTTTCGTAACTTTCCCAAGCCTCTGGTTGTGCTCTGTGGACTGGTCGCGCTCGGCCTGGGCGCGGGGCTGCTCGGGACTTTTCAAAATCGCTTTATGGCGGGCGTGAGCACGTTCGCTATGGGTTTTGCTATCTCCTTCGTGCTCGTGCCGGCACAGACAATGTCACAGCAGGAGACGCCGCCTGCAATGATGGGACGCGTGAGCAGCACCTTCATGTCCATGATCTCGCTGGCACAGGTACTGGGTCTGCTGCTCTCCGGCTATTTGGCACAGACCCTGGGAATCCGGCCGCTGTTCGTTGCCAGCGGTTTGGCGCTCTTCATCATCGCCGGTGCTGGCTATTGGATGGTGCGCAACGGCACGGTGGCACAACCGGCCAAGGCTGCGGAGAGTGCAGGAGCACAGTAGGCTCAGCTATTCGTAACTCAGTATTTCCATGAATTATCCGCGCCTGCTGGTGCGTGACGATTGATGTAATCGGCCATCGTTGTCACCAGCTCTGCCTGGTTCAGCGGCGACCAGCCGTGCGGTTTCATCGGCCTGCCGTACTCAAAAGACCCCCCATACGCAGGCGAGGCCGTCTGGCGCAGAAAATCCTCGAGCCTGTATACAGCCAGGTTCAAATAAAAGCTGTCCATGTCTCCGCAATATATGTGGAGCTTACCCACGAGCTGCTGGCCGATGCGGGGCCAGTTCTGCTCAAGGTAGTAGCGCAGATCGTAACCGTGGTCGCGCATGTAAACCGCCACTTGCGGATCAATCCGGCCGGTCTGCTTGTCCCACAGCGGCTTGGGATAGCCATCAATGCCGACCGGCCCGTAAACAGCCTCCCATGCTTCGAACTGCTGGCCGGAGCGGCCGCGGCTTCCGAGCACTTCTTCAAACTGGCTCATCTGCCGGATCGTGGTGGTTACCTGGCCTTCCGGCGAACGCTCCGCAGGACGCTCGGGTATCGGAGCATCAAAACCCGGCGCGAGGAACGCATTCACATCGTTATAAATATCCACGATCTGATAACGCGTGAAATCAACCGGATCAGGATAGAAAGTCCAGGTTCCACCAAAAAACTCCGGATGAAACACCTGCAATGCCAGCGACTCCCAGCCGCCGGTTGACCCGCCGGTCAGCAATCGCGCATACGGCTGGCGAATGATCCGGAAGTGTTGCTCCACATACGGAATCAACTCGTCCATGATCGCGTCGCCATAAGGGCCGTTGTTTGCCGAGTTCACCGCGTAGGAATCGTCGAAAAATGGCGTGGGGTGCTGGAAGGTGACCACGATCATGCGCGGGAAATTCGGCCCTGACCACCGTTTGTAAAGCGCAATGCCAGAAATGCGGCCTTCACGCTGGCGTTCGTCGCCCGGCTGCGGTTCCGTGTTGAAGCCGAGTGGTGCGTTCAGCCCGAAATGTCCCTGCTGGTAGAGCACTGGGTAGTGCGCGTTCGGGTGCGCGTCATATCCTTCGGGCAGCAGCACCGTCGCGCCGATATACATCGGCTGTCCCCAGAACTGGCTGAGCACCTTGCTCTGGATTTTCACTCGCTTCACATACTGCGTATCAGCGGGCACCTGGACGGGTGGGATCACGTGATCAAGGCTGAGCTGAATCTCATAGCCGCTGAGCGGGTCCAGATGGAAGCGGCGCGCGTCGCTATAGAGATTGCCCGGCGATTTATTTAACTGCTGCCCCTCCCACTGATCGTTGTGAGCGAAGACCGTGTGCCCGTCGGAGCGCTGAAACCGCGTGTACACATTGAATATCGCCTGCACGTAATAGTCGCCCGCAGGGAGTTCGCGCACCGAGCGCAACGGATATCCCAGCGTGAGCGCGTCGACCACAACGGACTGGCCGGGGGCCACGTCAACATCGCGGCCGAGCAACTCCGCCCGCGACCGCCAGTTGCCGACCTGAAGGCGTGGCTCAGGATTATCAATTTTTGAGATCGCGATGAACACCCGTCCGGTGACCGCTTGCCTGCCGGAGGGCAACGAGACGCGGAAGCGGACGTCAGCAGCGAAGCATGAAAGTTGAGCAAGAACCAGAAAAAATAAACAAAGGAAAATAGTGCGCGAGAAACGCTGGGCTCGAATCATTCAAATTGACTCCGGAATGCTCCAGCATAGAATGACGGCGCAGATTCTCCAAGCTGATTCCGCACGCATCGCTATTACTTCATCAGAAACGAAAATCCTTCTGCTTTGTAGATCCTCTTCTCTCCCTGTTGTTCCGGCTTCACCTTGCCGCTGCGGACCTGGCGAAACGCATGAAGCAGCTTTGGCAACTTCGTGGGCTCCGCAACAGGAACGTTGTGTGCAGGAAGCAGAAGTCGCACTTTGGGCGCGAGCGCAATCATTCGTTCCAGGGACTTCTCATACGCGCCGAGGTCGGTTTCCGGGCGATAAAGCCAGATCGTCCCCGGATAATAAGTGTCGCCGGTGAATAGAAGACCGTTCGCTTCGTCGAGCAGGGAGATTGCATCAGGCGTGTGGCCCGGAGTTGCGACTACGATTAACTTGCGGCCGCCGAGGTCAATGCCGTCGCCATCATGCAGCCAGTGCGTGATGGTAAACGGCTTGGTGGAATAGTTTTTAGCGTCAAAGCCAGCGGGCAGCGGCCCGCAAAGTTCTCCCGGAGCAATCTCCGCCTGCGCGTCGTCCCGTGAGCCTTGGGCGTTCTTGCGGGTAAAGTCCGTATCCATTCCATAGATATCAGTGAACTGCCAGTTGCCGCTGACGTGATCGTTGTGCGTGTGCGAGTTCAAAACGCTCACCGGAAAAGACGTGAGCCGCTGAACAACTTGCTTGATGTCGCTGATTCCGAGCCCTGTGTCGAACATCAACGCGCGCTGACGGCCCACGATCAGGTAAGAAATCACCTCTTCTGACTGGTGTGGTTCATAGATGGCAAACACGCCGGGCCGGATCCGGTATACCTCAAACCAGTCATCAGGCTGCGTGACCTGTTCAAGGCTCTTGTAAGCCGGACGTGGCAGATTCCGGCACCACTCAGGCTTGGGCTGGCCGCTCATAGCCACGCCCATCGTGAAAACCAGGCTCGCGCCAACGACGACGCATAGATTGTTCCACATATTCACGCGATTGTACCCGGACGGCGTTGAGGGAGACGATATGTGCACAAGAAAAAGCCCTGCTCGCAGAGCAGGGCTTTGCTGCAAAATGTCGGGTTGACTACCGCGGCGGCCGCTGCGTCGAGCTGTTCGGAGGCGGTGTCGTGCTGCTGGGCGGCGTCGTGCTGCTGGGTGGAGTGGTGCTGCTCGGCGAGCTTGTGGTGCCGGACGTGCTTCCTGGCGTACTGGAGCTGCCCGGAGAAGTAGTGCCGCTCGGCGATGAGCTGCCCGAGGAAGAAGGCGCGCCACCCTGGCGCATCTGCTGTTCCTGAATCATGGCGTCGAGCTTCTTCTTCTGGTCGTCATTCAGGATGCCGCGCGCCTTGGTAATCGTGGATTCGCGCAGCGTCCGGATCTTCTGTATCTTGTCATCGCGTGACATCGCCTGATCGTTCACAATCGTCATCGCCTGCTGGTGTTGGTCGTCCAGAATGTTGTGCATCTTACTCTGCTGATCCTGCGAGAGGTTCAGTTCCTGCGTAAGCACGCGGACCTGATCATCAATGCTGGGACGGCCCGGCTGCGATTGCGCGGCCCCGGCGCTGGGCGATTGCGAGTTGCCCTGCGAACCCGTGGTTCCGGTGGTGCCCTGCGAAGATTGCGCACCGGGCGAAGTTGCCGAACCGTACGAGCCCGTGCTGCTGCCCGGCGTCTGGGAGGTGGTGGGCGCTGTCCCGGCCTGGCCGGCGGACGACGATCCTGCCGGATACTGCAGGGCGTAGGCGCTCATCGCGAGCGAAGCGCTGCAGATGAGTGCGGCTAATTTTGTGTTCTTCATTGAAACCTCGTTCTCCTCGAAAGCTCGTCGATTGAGCGTTGTGACTCAAATGTCTGATGCTGAATTGCGGGCTGGAGAGGGCACGCGTTTTGTCACGTGATTTTGTCCATGGAAGGCAACCCTTAACAGAGCTGCTGAAGAGAGCAGCAGCCCGGCGTTGCTGAGCGGGAGCACGGGAAACCGCGCACCACTCCCTTGCGCCTCGCTCAGGTGTGAGCTTGCGCAGTACGCATATAATGTGTTGCAGAATCTCCACAGCTGAGTGATTTGTGCCACGCAACCGACCAGAGGATAAACGCTCTCTCTCGCCCGGGCAGCGCCGTGTTTTGATGATTCCTTTGGTACTCGGAATCGTTCTTTTATTCGGACTCGTCTTCTCCCAGCAGGCATTCAACCTGAAAGCGCTGCGGCCTGACTCTGCTCAGGAAACCCTCGTCCTCGTCGCGCTCTCTGCGCTCGTCTTTTTACTACTCGTAGTCTTGACGGTTGTCCTGTTCCGCAATCTCGTCAAACTCTACGCTGAGCGCCGCCTGGGCGTGCTGGGCTCCCGTTTTCGCACGCGCATGGTCCTTTCAGCTCTGGCCTTGAGCTTCGCGCCTGCCATCGTGATGTTCATGTTTTCCTATGGCTTGATGAACCGCTCCATCGACAAATGGTTCAGCATGCCCGTAAACGAGCTGCAGCAGGATTCCGGGCGCGTAGCTTCTCTGCTCGCTGACTACGCCGGCGACAACGCGCGACAGGAAGCCGCCGAGATTGCAGCATCCCCGGAGACGCAACACGCTTTCTCCAGCGCCACTTACACCGGTATCCTGCACGAATTTCGCCGTCACGAGCAGACGCTGCAGGGCGGATTCGCACTGGCGCTCTCCGACGGCGACAACGTCGCGAGCTGGAACGCTCCACAAACGTGGGCCTTGTTGCGCGACGCACTCCCTGATCTCAAGTCTGTTGCCACAAAGCCCCAGAAATGGGTTTTCCACGGTACCGAATATCTGCTGGCCAGCGCCGCCGTCGGCAGCACAGGCAAAATTCTGGTTGCCATGCCGTTGCCGCGCGACTTCTCTCCTACCCTCGAGCAGATCAACCAGAACCAGCAGAACTACATGGCCCTGACTCGCGAATCGAAGCGAATCCGCGGCCTTTACATGCTGTTGCTCACGCTCTTGACCGTGCTCTTGCTCTTCGCTTCCACATGGTCATCGCTTTTCCTGGCCAAACTGGTCACGCGTCCGGTCGAGGCCCTCGCCGAAGCCACGCGCCAGATTTCACTGGGGCATCTCGGGCATCGGGTCGAGGTATCGGCGGCCGACGAACTCGGCCAGCTCGTCTCATCGTTCAACTCCATGGCGGCAGAACTTGAATCAAGCCGCAAGAAGATTGAAATTTCGGCGCAGGAGCTCACCAAGACCAACTCCGAGCTCGACCAGCGGCGCCGCCACATCGAGACGATTCTCGAGAGTATTCCCACCGGCGTGCTCTCGCTCGGTCCCGATGGACTTGTAACGCACAGCAACGTGGCTTTTGGTCGTATGTTCTGGCCCAACGGTGGAGCGCCGATTGTGGGCCAGTCGCTCAAGCAGGTCTTCTCCGCTGAAATCGCTGATGATCTGGAACACCTGCTTCGTCGAGCGGACAGAATGGGCATCACGGCAGCGCAATTCGAGATGCCCGCGGAAAAACATGATCTCAACGTTAGCGTCACCGCGTCGTCGGTCCTGCATCTGCGCCAGCGACTCGGCTATGTGATCGTCTTTGAAGATTTTAGTGATCTGTTGAAGGCGCAAAGGGAGGCCGCATGGCGCGAAGTAGCGCGTCGTGTCGCCCACGAAATTAAGAACCCGCTCACTCCCATTGCGCTTTCCGCCGAACGCATCCGCCGTCACCTGGAGCGCGGCCTGCAGCCGGACAGGAACTCACTGGATGTGATCAAAGGCTGCGCCGGCACCATCACCGAAGCCGTGCAGACTGTGCGCTCGCTCGTGGACGAGTTCTCCTCATTGGCGCGCTTCCCTGAAGCCAGGCCACGCCCGGCGGACGTGAATGAAATCGTGGAAGGCACGCTCGCTATGTTCAATGGCCGGCTGGATGGCATCCACGTAGAGAAACAGCTTGGAGCAGGCCTGCCCCAGGCAATGGCCGACCCGGAAGCCATCAAACGCGCGCTGGCAAACCTCATCGACAATGCGGCTGAAGCCATGAAAGATTCTCTCGTCCGCGAAATCCATATCTCGACCTCGTTGCTCGAGACGCGCGATGCGCTTGAAATCCTGGTGGCAGATACAGGGCACGGAATCAGCAGTGAGGTGAAGGAGAAACTCTTCCTTCCCTACGTTTCCACCAAAAAGCGCGGAACTGGACTGGGACTCGCCATCGTGCGCCGGATCATCGAGGACCATCACGGCAATGTGCGCGTGGAAGAAAATCGTCCCGTGGGTGCTAAATTCATTGTAGAGCTGCCCCTGGCGGGTAACGCTGTGCAACCGGAGACGGCAAAGACCAATGCCTAGCATCCTGGTCGTAGACGACGAACGAGAGATTCGCGAAACCTTGCGCGGCATCCTGGAGGATGAAGGCTACAAGGTCCGGCTTGCAGAAAGCGGCGAAGCCTGCCTTGAAGAACTGAAAAAGCACCGCTCTGAAGTGGTGCTGCTCGACATCTGGTTGCCCGGCATCGATGGGCTTGAGACGCTCGAGCGCCTCCGCCAGCAGCATCCGGACGACGCTCCCGAGGTCGTGATGATCTCCGGACACGGCACCATCGAAACCGCCGTAAAAGCCACCAAGCTCGGCGCGTTTGACTTCCTCGAAAAACCGCTCTCGCTTGACCGCACGCTGATTGTGCTCAAGAATGCGCTCGACGCGCACCGGCTACGCCAGGAAAATACCGAGTTCAAGAAACAGATACAGGCCAGAAGCGTGATCGTGGGAGAAAGTATTCCCATGAAGGCTCTGCGACAGCAGATCAACATCATGGCGCCCACCAACGGGCGTGTGCTTATCTACGGCGAATCCGGTACCGGCAAGGAACTCGCTGCGCATGCAATCCACGCGCAAAGCCTGCGGAAAGACAACCTTTTCGTCGAAGTGAATTGCGCCGCCATTCCGGAAGACTGGATTGAGAGCGAACTCTTCGGCCATCGCAAAGGCGCATTGCCTGGGGCAGCGGGTGACAAGGAGGGAAAGTTCGAAAAAGCCCACAGCGGCACGCTCTTTCTCGACGAAGTTGGCGACATGAGCCTGAAGACCCAGTCAAAGGTCCTGCGCGCGCTCGATGAACAGAAATTCACGCCGGTAGGCGACGACGAACCCCTGCAGGTTGATGTACGCGTGATCGCGGCGACAAATAAAGACCTGGAAGAGGAGATCTCTCGTGGCAACTTTCGCGAAGACCTGTTCTATCGCCTGAACGTCATTCCCTTCTATGTACCGCCGCTCCGCGAACGCAAGGAGGATATCGCCCTTCTCGCTCGCCATTTCCTGAAAGAGTTCTCCGCGGCCTACAGCAGGCGCTCGCGCGAAATCACTGATGACGCAATCGATACCCTGATGCGCTATTCCTGGCCTGGCAACGTCCGCGAGTTGCGCAATGTGATCGAAAGGCTCGTCATCATGAATCCTACCGTCCACAAGTTTGAGCGCAAACACCTGCCACCCCTCATGCATCGCGAAGGCGGGCGCAACACGACAGGCTTCTCAACTCTTCATCAGGCCCGCGCCGCTTACGAACGCGATTACATCCTCAAAAAGCTGGACGAAAATCACGGCAACGTCACCCGTACGGCGGAAGTCCTGGGCCTGGAACGCAGCCATCTCTACCGGAAAATGAAGACCTTAGGGATCGCAGTAAAGGAGTAAGCGACGTTTGCCTCTAGTCCCGAACGGAGTGAGGGATCCCTACGATCTTTTCGAATGCAAGGCCAACTCACTATCGTTCTGCTTCACCTTCCACCTTTTGTACAAATGAGGAAGGTCTCGACCTGGAAGCTCGAAAGCTAGCAGCTTCTTCTTAATCCCTTCGTCCATGCCCTATCGTACTTAGACGAGCCGCGCTTCCCGCGTCATAATCCTCTCGCAGTCTGACCCTAGGAGTTTGTAAAGTCATGAAACTTATAAAGTTAAGCTTTGCCCTGCTGCTCGCGCTGGCGATTGGTGGCTCAATCCCAGCCATGGCCCAGCACGATCGCGACGATGACCACCATGGCCGTGACCGCGACGATGACCGCGGACCGGGCAAGCATGGAAAAGGACACGCGTACGGCCACTATAAGCACGACAAGCACGACGATTGGGACGACCATCACCGCGAAGGACATTACACGCGCTATGTCGTGCGCGAGAACCATCGCTACATTCCGGAGGACCATTTCCGCGCGCACTTTGGCCGCGAGCACCGTTTTGTGGTTCGTACCGTTGTAGTAGAAGGCCGTCCGCGTTTCCAGTATGACGGGTATTGGTTTGTGGCCGCGCGCCCAATGCCCTGGCGTGCGGAAGAACCCGTTTTCGTGGACTATGTAGATGATCATTACTACGTTTGCAGCCCGGCCCATCCGGGAATCCGCATTTCCATTAACATCCTGTAACCGGGCGTCCAACCCAAGTTTGTGCCGAAGGTCAGATCGCGCGAAAGCGTGGTCTGGCCTTTGTGCTTTTGCCGACGAGGGACTTTGTCACAGGATCGAAAACCGTCTATAACAATCACCGTTACATCCTGCACAGCATGAGCCCCCCGGCACGACCAAAACGGCCCTTTCTGCAATATGTAGCTTTGGCATTGCTTTTCAGTGTCATGGCCGTTTATCAGTACAACAGCATTCATTTTCGTCAGCCAAACTGGTTTGGCGAATCTCCTGTCTACCGCCTTTTCATCGTACTGCCGGCCAGCACGCTGAACCATCGTCCTGCGGGCGCGGTTGCGTTCCTCTCACCCAGCGCTCACCAGGCGGGAATGACCTACGACGACGTGGTCGTCGCGATGAATGGCAGACCGCTGACCGGCAAGGCTGTTTATGGCGAGGAGATGAAGAAGACCGTGCCTGGAGCAAGTCTGGACGTTACGGTCCGTCGTCCTCAACCAGCGCACGCCAATTCCGCTGAAGCTGCAAAGCAATGGAGAACCGGCGCACGAATCGAAACTACCCTGCACGTCCTGCGCCCACTTACTGACGCTCAATCCTCTACCAATTTCCTCCAGACCATGATCGTAACGATTATGCCTATGCTGGTGGTGCTGCTGGGCGTCTGGGTTGCATTGGTCCGCCCTCGTGACCCGCGCGCATGGCTGGTATTTGCAGCGACTTCTGTGTACGGGATTCTCTTCTACCCGGGAGCCGAGTTCTGGCCCCCCGGTCTCCGCGAGCTCGGAGAAGGCTTGCGCGCCGGTTACACCGCCAGCCTGCCGGTCTGGCTGTTGCTGTTTGGGATTTATTTCCCTGAACCGTTCCCGCTGAATTCGCGTTGGGCTGCCGTGATCCGGTGGAAATGGGTTGTGATTCTGCCTCTGGCTTTCCTTTGCCTCTGGTTGGGCGCATCGGCAGCGGTCAACATGGTCAGCTACGATTTCGCTACTCGGCACCTGCTTCTTCCTGGCTTTATCTACAACGCGGGAGAATTGCTTGGCTACGTCGCAATCTGCGCAGCGTTTCTTCTTTTGGCAGCGAAGTATTTCCTGGCTGCCTCGCGAGATGCAAAACGCCGGCTCCGCATCCTTTTTCTTGGGCTTCTCGTTGGCCTCGGCCCATATTTTTTCATTGAACTCCTCGGCCGTATAGGCCATTACTCATTTGAGCAGGAGCACCAGAGCACGGCGTGGATCGTTTACATGATGCTCTTTCTCTTCCCCATTGCGCTGGCTTACGTCATCGTTGTGCACCGCGCCATGGACGTGCGGCTGGTGCTTCGCCAGGGACTGCAATATGCGCTGGCGCGCAACGGCATCTTCGTTATTCAGGCCATCTTGGCTGGAATCGCGACTTACGCGGCTTCCCGGCTCGCCTTTGACTCAGGCAACCGTGTCGTACGGCTGATGGTTGTGCTCTTGAGCGTCGCGGTTTTGTTCGCGCTGCGTCGGGCCGGCAATCGGCTGCGGAGCTGGGTTGATCGCCGCTTCTTTCGCGAAGCCTACAATGCCGAACAGGTACTCAGTGAGCTGAGCGACCAGGTGCGCACCATGGTCGAGCCCCAGCCGTTGTTGCAGACCGTGGTCAGCCGCGTTTCTGCAACACTTCACGTCCCTCGCATGGCCGTGCTCATGAATCAGGGGAATCCCTTCCGCCCTGTTTATTCTGTCGGTATGGATGGCCTTCAGGACCTCGAAATACCGTCCACCTCGGCCACGATCCAATTGTTACAGCGTGAGAAAGAGCCCTTGCGCATCTATCTGGACGACACAGGCTCCTGGATCTACAGCGACAGCTCTGAGGCCGAACGTTTACAGCTGGCGCGCCTCCATCCGGAGCTTCTGCTGCCTCTCGCGGTCCGCGACAAACTGCTGGGATTTATCACCCTTGGGCCGAAACTTTCGGAAGAGCCTTTTACCGGCAGTGATCTTCGTCTGCTTAAGTCTGTGGCCTCGCAGACCGGCCTCGCTCTGGAGAACGCACAATTGATGGCTGCGATCACTGAAGAGGTCGCACATCGAGAACGTCTGAATCGGGAAGTTGAAATCGCTCGTGAAGTCCAGGAGCGACTCTTCCCTCAGGAACTCCCGCCGATCGCAGGGCTGGATTACTTCGGCGCGTGCCGTCCCGCGCTCGGCGTTGGCGGTGACTACTATGATTTCCTCGCCTTGTCCGGCGGCGAACTCGGCATTGCGATTGGCGATGTTTCCGGCAAAGGGATTGGCGCCGCGCTGCTCATGGCCAGCTTGCAAGCTTCATTGCGGGCGGAGGCGTTGCGTACTCCGGACGAGCTTGCGCCGGTAGTGAGCAACGTGAACCGCCTTGTTTACCAGGCTTCCACCAGCAATCGCTACGCGACTTTCTTCTATGCACAGTACCAGCCGCGCACGCGAGAGCTCACATACGTCAATGCAGGGCACAATCCACCCATGCTGTTTCGAAAATGCGGCGCGGAATGGCAGCTGATTCGCCTCACGATCGGCGGGACCGTCGTCGGCTTGCTGGAGAGCTTTCCTTATCAGCAGGATAAAGTTCAACTCCAGCCCGGCGACTTGCTGGTTGCGTTTACGGATGGAATCAGCGAAGCCATGAATCCAATCGACGAAGAATGGGGAGAAGATCGGCTTGCCGAATCCGTGAAAGCGTGCGCGTCTTCTCCCGCCCGCGAAATGCTGGAACATCTGATGGGATCGGCCGACACGTTCGCCGCCGGCGCCAAGCAACACGACGATATGACCTTGGTGATCCTGCGCGTTGTCTGACCGTAGGATCATAGTCGAATGGAGACCCAGTCGAGCCCTGCAGGAGCAAAGGTTCTTTTTGCAAAAGCAAACGGCGCGCCCTTGAAAAGGGCACGCCGTTTTTAGCTTCTGCGAAGCCGTGGAATTTACTCTGGCTTGGCGTCCTGCTGCGGGTTACTGATGGCCACGGTCTCGCCCACGTCACCCACCTTGAAGCGGGCAAAGCGGCGAACCGAGATGTTTTCGCCCAGCTTGCCAACCTTGCTGGCGATCAGCTGGTGGATGCTGATGGAGGGCTCCTTCACGAACGGCTGATCGAGCAGGCACACCTCTTCGTAGAACTTTGCCATCTTGCCTTCCACGATCTTCTCGACCACATTCGCCGGTTTGCCGGTGGAGGCCGCCTGTGCGCGATAGATTTCTTTCTCGCGCTCGTAAGCTTCCGGCGTAACATCCTCTTTGCGTACGAATTTCGGGTCGGCCGCCGCAATGTGCATTGCGATGTCCTTCACCAGGTCCTTGAAATCGTCGGTACGGGCCACAAAGTCACTTTCGCAATTCACTTCCACCAGCACGCCGATCTTGCCTCCGGCATGAATGTAGCTGGCCACGGAGCCTTCACTGGTCACGCGCGCGGCCTTCTTCTGTGCGGTCGCAATGCCTTTCTTGCGCAGCCAGTCCACCGCGGCTTCTTTGTTGCCGTTCGTCGCGGCCAGCGCCTGCTTGCAATCCATCAAAGGCGCGCCGGTGCTTTCGCGAAGTTCTTTTACCTGGGCTGCGGAGATGTTCGTCGTCGGAGTACTCATTAGAATCCATTCCTCGTTTCGAGCGGCCTTACAACATACGACCCGCGTGGACACGCGGGCCGTCTCGATTGGTTGAGTCGTTTGTGCCCGGCAGGACCGCTCTCGACTGCCGGCTTATACCGGTTGATTGATGCGCGAGGGCTACTGGCCTTCGGCAGCCACGTCCACAGTGGCGGTTTCGGCTTCGGCCGGCTCCGGTTCTTTGCGAACCTTGCCACCCAGCACCTTTTCCATGTCCAGCTCTTCCTCTTCCATAACGTCAGCGGAAGTACGAGCGTGGGGCGCTGCCGTCGCGGCCTCCCCTTCAGCAATTGCGCCTTCGAGTTCGGCGGTACCTTTGTCGGTCGCGGCCTGCGAGCCTTCGGCAATGGAGTCAGCGATCTTCGAAGCAAACAGGCGAATCGCGCGCAGCGCGTCGTCATTGCCGGGGATCACCCAATCGACCTCAGTAGGATCGCAATTCGTGTCGACTACGGCAACCACCGGAATGCCCAGCTTGCGGGCTTCCTTCACCGCAATGGCTTCCTTGTTCGAGTCGATCACAAAAATGATGTCCGGCAGCCGGCTCATGTTCTTGATGCCGGCCAGGTTCGCCTGGAGGTGCTTGCGTTCGCGCTCCAGCTTGATCACTTCTTTCTTTGGCAGCAGCTCGTAGCGACCGTCCGTCGCCATCTCGTCAAGGTCCTTGAGCCGCTTCACGGATTTCTGTACCGTCACCCAGTTGGTGAGCAGTCCGCCCAGCCAGCGATTGTTCACGTAGAACATGCCGCAGCGGTTTGCTTCTTCGGCAATCGCGTCCTGCGCCTGCCGCTTGGTGCCCACGAACATGACTGTCCGCCCTTCCGCGGCCATGTCCTGCACGAACTTGCTGGCATCCTTGAACATCTTGAGCGTTTTCTGCAGATCGATGATGTAAATGCCGTTGCGCTCCCCGAAGATATATTCCTTCATTTTGGGGTTCCAGCGCTTCGTCTGGTGCCCGAAGTGGACGCCCGCTTCGAGCAGCTCTTTCATGGTGATGTTAGCCAAAATACCTCCTTGTTGGATTGCATCCTCCGCGGTATGTCACCCGCTCGGGATTGATTCCCTTGTCCGCTCCCGGCAGAGCGGGAGGGAAATTTTCGTCCCTGGGTTGCCGCCGCTCCCCTCCGGCCACGGGACGCCGGCCGAAAGAAAGCAAAAACAAGGGACGGATGAACCCGTCCCCAAACTTGCGTTAACGCTTGCTGAACTGGAACCGCTTGCGGGCGCCTTTCTGTCCGTACTTCTTGCGCTCTTTGGCGCGCGAGTCGCGTGACAGAAAGCCTTCCACCTTCAGCTTTTTGCGTAATTCAAGGTTGAACTCCAGCAGGGCGCGGGCAATGCCCATCTTCAAAGCCCCAGCCTGGCCATTCACGCCGCCGCCGCTCACATTGGCCACGACGTCAAAGGTCGAAACGGTCTCGCTCACCACCAGTGGCTGCTTCACCTCGACGCGCTGCGCGTCGGTCAGAAAGTACTTAGCCATGTCTTTGTCGTTGACCGTGAAGTTGCCGCTGCCCGGGCGCAGAAACACGCGAGCCACGCTCGATTTCCGCCGTCCGGTGCCGTAGTACTGAACTTGTTCCGCCATCTTCTCTCTATGCTCCTGCCGCCTCACAGGGCGACTCAAAATTGTTCACCCGTTTACCGGGCCGCCAGCGCCAGCGCTTCCGGTTTCTGTGCCGCATGGGTGTGTTTGTCGCCTTTGTAGACCTTCAGCTTCTTGCCCATGGCACGGCCCAGCTTGGTCTTGGGCAGCATGCCCAGGATTGCTTCCTGAACCACCAGCTCGGGCTTCCGGTTGAAGCGCTTGCGGAAATCTTCTTCGCGCAGGCCGCCGGGGAAGCCGGTGTAATGCCGGTAAACCTTCTGTTCAGACTTCATCCCGGTCACGCGGACCTTCTCAGCGTTGATCACAATCACGTGATCTCCGGTGTCTATGAACGGCGTATAGGTCGGGCTCTCCTTGCCGGAGAGAATGCTGGCCACTCGCGAGGCCAACCGGCCCAGCGTCTGCCCTGATCCGTCCACGACGAACCATTTGCGCGCAATTTCCTGCCCGCTCGGAAAACGGGTACTCATGCCTCAAACTCCTGAGAATAATACGCTTAAGAAAGACCGCTCGATTGACGCCGCTTACTAACTTCCTGAATGGAAGACACCAGGCGGGCTACTGCAGAGCAGTGAAGATAAAAGGATACTGAATCCTCAGCCTTGGTGTCAACGCTGCGGGCCGTGCCCAACCCGTTACCGCCGGTCAGGCGAATGCCTCGTTCTCAAACGATATCTATAAGCATAAACTCTCTTTCGCGATTATGAAAGCTACTCGGCTCCTCACCTGTCTCTCGATTTTTGTTCTCCTCTCAGCTGCTCGCCTGCCCGGCCAGGACCTTGAGCACGACCTCAATGCCGAGTACAAGGGGAAGTCGATGACCTTGCTGTACCCCTTCGCCTCGGAGTCAGTCGAATTTGACCCGAGCGGCAAACCGACTCGATCTGTGGTTCGCGGCGCTTGGCCGTTGTATGGTCATATCCAGCTGACGAAAATCTCTCTCAAGCCTGACAGGTTAGAAATCGAAGGCTCAAGGCTTGGGTTGGGCTATGTTGACGGCCACCTTCGCCTCATTGAACTTCTGAGGACAGCATCAATCTCCATCCACCTGGAAAATCCTATATCCAGGATTGAGCAGGCTCACAATGCTCTTCAGAGCGTTTTCGCCTTGACGCCAGAGGCTCAGTCCCAGGCAGTTCCCCCACAGTGGCGAGAATACCTTTCCGCGGGACCCGATCAAACGTCCAAGAAATCCCGGCAGCCCGAGCAGATGCCAATCGGCGCTGAGCATATCGGTGACAAGGGAGTTAAGGCGCCACGCGCGATCTCAACGCCAGAACCGTATCTCTCTGCTACCGTCCGCACAGGACAGGGCGGAATTGCGAGGTTTCAGATCATTGTTTCGCCAACCGGCAACGTCGAATACATCCGCTTAGTTCGTTCTGTGGGCCAGGGACAAGATGCAGAGTGCTTCAAGGCACTTCGAAATTGGCGCTTTGAGCCCGGCACTAAAAATGGCGAGCCCACAGCGGTAATAATGGAAGTAGAAATGAGCTTCAATCGGGGCTGAGTGATTTGGAATTGCCAGATGGACGTTTCCGGCAAAATGGAAGCCACTCGCGCCTGCGTCTGCTTGGTTCTGTAGCCGCTTTCACCAGCACCTCAGTTCTGGGCAGGAATCCCAAACACAACCTCCACTCCACTACCCGGCAATATTACGTCTTAGTAAACCTTAGAAGGGGGTGCCCCCTATTTTTTTAACCTTTTGTTGCAATCATAGCTACTTAGCCAATTTTGACCCTTGCGTCACGCCGCGTTTTCCCTTGGGTCACGCCGAGTTTCCGTTGGGTCACCCAAGGTTTTGCTTGGGTCACCCAAGCGTCTAACCCGCCTCGCTCAAAAGTTTCAGGTTTACCACTTCGCCACTAGCTCGACTGTGCGGCTAATTGCTATTTACTAATTTTCAAAGACCTTCACTAACTGCCAAATACCGATTACCAGGTACCTGTCTTCCCCCTTAGGGAAATCTCCATAACCTATCATTTCTTGTCCCCCCGAATCAAGAGCGAAAATTCTGGTCGTAAATGGTTTTGCTGATTGCCACGGCCAATTCTGCGCTAAACTTGCACTCCGCATGAAGAAAGCCGCCCTGCTCGCTCTGATACTTTTGTCCGTATCCGTTTCCGGCCTTTTCGCTTTACCTGCCGATCTCCAGTCCGAGCTTTCGGCCAAATACGAAAAGCAAGTGCTGATGCTGCGCCATCCGGTGTGGAGCAATTCCCAGAAATATGACGCTGCCGGAAATCTGATTGGCCACGCCGACCCAGAGCCCTGGACGACTCACGGTGGCGTTGAAATCACCAAAATCCGCCTCGCCGGAGACAGGCTGGAGTTGGAAGGCACGCGCTGCATTTACGGCTACAACCCAAAGCAAAAGACAATGCTGCCGGTCCAACTTAAGGACAAGACAAAGGTCAAAGTTCAGATTGCGCTCCCAACGCCGCTCAGCACAATGGCGGAAGCCGACGCTGCCATCGATCGGGTCTTTACCCGCAATGACGAGGAGTTGATTGACTCGGTGCCTGACTACTGGCGGCCATTCCTGAAGACGTTGCATGCCAGGGCAGGCAAGCCCGATGATGAGCCGGCAGCAAAGCAGAAAATGGTTGACCTGCCCACGCCGAGGGAGGCCGCCGCAGGCAAAGAAGTTGCGCCAATGAAGATCGACGGCAAACTAGTCAAGGCGCCGCGTGCCAGGTTCACGCCGGAGCCCAGCTTTACAGAGTTGGCCAGGAATAAGTTGAGAGCGGAGGGGGTGGTGGTCTTGAGCGTCATCATCGATCGGGAAGGGAAGGTTCAGCGCCCCATCATCATCCGGCCAATCGGCGGCGGACTGGATGAACAAGCCATCGAGACCGTGAAGCTCTGGAAGTTTGACCCAGCTACCAAGGACGGTAAGCCCGTGGCGGTGGAGATGGCGATCGAGGTCGCGTTCAACCTTTATTAGACGCGACGCAGCGAAGGCCATTTCCGATCACCAGATCACCCGATCACCAGATCACCAGATTCCTACCTTTCGTGGTATATCTTCCCATGGGACGCGCATGCTCGCCTCGTGGATCACATCAGCGTTGCTCGCTTTGTTCCTGCTTTGCAGTGCTTCTGTCGCCGGCGCGCTGCAACAGGCACCCGCTCCTTGTTCCGCACAGGAACAACAACAAGCCCCACTCCCTCCTGAACCCCGACGCGTCAAGATCGCCAGCCTGAAGTTCAAAAGTGAAAAACCTCTGCCACCGATTGCGGACCGCCTGTCTAAAACCGTCCTGAAGCAGGAAAGAGATATTGAGGAGGGTGAAGGCTGGGACACTCAAGTGACCGGAGCGATCATGCGGACATGGGAAAACGAGGGCTATGCCAGGATCCAGGTTGACGATCTGGATCAGCAGACGCTCTCAGAATCCGATCAGGAACTCACAGTCGCTCTTACCGCCACCATCGACCCCGGACGGCAATACCGCACGGCAGCCATCCGGTTTTCTCCGGGCACAAGCTCTGAGGTCAACGAAAAACTGCTCTCGCTGATTCCTCTTCGCGCCGGAGATCTCTACGTGGAAGATAAAGTCCGCGACGCCATTGACCAGATCCGCCTGACCTTCGAGCAGAATGGCTACATCCGCTTCGCTGGCGTCCCAGTCGCCGACTACGACGACGCAAATGGAACAGCTTCAGTAACTATCGACTGGAACCCCGGAAAGCAGTTCCGGGTTGGCAAAGTAGAAATCCTGGGCCTTGAACCTGGCGCCACACAGCACCTCATCGAGAAATACGGATGGGCGCCGGACAGTGTCTATAACGGGCTGGCATTTACGGGTTTTCTGGAAAGCGACGACATCAATCTGGTCACGGATTCCAGCCAGCGCGCTCGCATTGATCCATCGTTTGACGAGGACAGCGGCATCGCCAATCTAAAAATCGACTTTCGGCCCTGCCCGTAATTGCGGGTGCTTGTGCAGCCGCCTGATCACCCAACTCCTCTGCGTCCTTTGCGGTGAAATCTTTTGCTATCCCTCCCCGGCGTGACTTTTGTCATACCCCCAGCCGCAACTCAGGACGACAATATCCAGTTCTGGAAACCTCGTACTGCGATGCAAGTTTGCGGCTTCAACCCCCGGCGAGGCGCCCTGGAACGCGGAGGTGGTTATGCGTTATCGCATCAGCGTCGCAGTTCTCGCCATTATTTTTTCCGTGAGCCTTGCTTACGGCGTTTCGGCAGCTTCGGACCCGTCACCCAGCGCGCCCTCCGCTCTTCAGGCAGAGGAAGGCTCCTGGACGCACGCTCCGGAAGTCCCACCTGCCATCAAGCGGACCGACCCACGTCTCGTAGTTGTGCACTGGGAAGCTAAGGAATCAAAGATCGAGCTCACCCCGGGCATGGTCTATGAGACCTACTGGACCATTGAAGGCACGGTGCCCGGACCGCTGCTTCGCGTGCGCGAAGGCGACACCGTAGAGATCCATTTGAAGAATAGCCCGGCCAACTCCCATCCTCATAA
>DATAEJ010000298.1:0-7545 GCA_036258095.1 Candidatus Angelobacter sp.
GTCGGCGGCAGGTTCAGGTTTGTCGCGGATGCGGTGCTTTCGGCAGATTCTTGCGTCTCGCCGGTTGAGGAGGGCTGCGGCTGTTGAGCTGCGGCGGACTGCTTGTCTCTGGTCTCGCTCTGCTGCGCTGGCTTGGCATTCTGCTGGCCGATCGGTAAGGCGCCTCTCGCGCCGGCAAGAGATAAAGCCACTAGAAGTACCGAGAACCAAAGCTTCCTGACGTTTTGCTTCATGCTCTCAAGACAACATACACCGGATTGCAGCGGAAGTTGCGCGCGCAGGACCGCCTTTTCGGAAAACGTTTCACTTCGTCCCGCGCCCGTGTAAACTGCCCCTTCAGCTCGTCGGAGAAAATCACTTTGCAGCGTACCGCATCCGTTCTTGTCTTAATCTCATTGCTCGCCGCCTTCACCTTTGCCCAGGACGCCCGGCCTTTTGACACCATCATCCGCAACGGCCACATCATCGACGGCACCGGATCGCCCTGGTACGCCGCCGACCTCGGCATTCGCGATGGCAAAATCGCTGCCATCGGCAATCTCTCTTCCGCCAAAGCCGCGAAGACAATCGACGCCCACGGCCTCGTCGTCGCGCCCGGCTTCATTGACATGCTGGGCCAATCCGAGTTGACCATCCTCGTCAGCCCGCAGCTGCCGTCCAAGATCTTTCAGGGCATCACCACAGAGTTCACCGGTGAAGGCGGTTCCGCAGCTCCGCTCAACGATGCCATTGTCAAAGCTGACCAGCTCGAATACTCACACCTGCAAATCACGCCGGACTGGCGCACCTTCCGCCAGTATTTCGCGCGACTTGAAAAGCAGGGTATGGGCATCAATCTGGGAACTTATGTTGGTGCTACCCAGGTCCGTCGTATGGTGCTGGGCGACGACAATCGCGCGCCCAGCCCCGCCGAACTCGAGCGCATGAAGGCACTTGTGCGCGAAGCTATGCAGGACGGCGCCGTCGGCGTCTCAACCTCACTTCAATACGCGCCTGCGCCATACGCGAGCACGGAAGAGCTGATAGCCCTTGCGAGCAAAGCCGCCAAGTTCGGTGGCGTTTACGCCACGCACATGCGCAGTGAAGGTGACTCAATCACATCCGCCATCGACGAAGCCGTCCGTATAGGCCGTGAAGCGCACATTCCCGTGGAGATCTGGCACCTCAAGGCGGCGGGCAAGCCAAACTGGGGACGCATGCCTGCCATCATTGCCCAAATTGAAAAGGCCCGCGCCTCTGGTGTTGAGGTCACCGCCAACACTTACGCATATCCCGCATGGTTTAACAATTTCTCCGCGTTTATCCCGCCGTGGGCCCATGACGGCGGCGAAGCAAAGATGGTCGAGCGCCTCAAAGACCCGGCAATCCGCGCCCGCATCCGCAAGGAGATGGAAACACCTTCTCACGATTGGGATAACGAATGGCAGGAGGTCCCCGGCCCGGAAGGAATTGTGGTCTGTGTCGTGCAGAACCCGGCGCTCATGCCGCTTCAGGGCAAGACAATCGCCGAGATCGCCAAGCTCTGGAACAAAGATCCCATCGATACCATCTTTGATCTTCTGATTCAGGACAATGCATTCACGTATGTTGCGGTTTTCGGAATGTCCGAACCTGACGTGGCGCTTGCGCTCACGCAGCCGTGGGTATCAGTGGATAACGACTCGCAGGGCACCGCGCCCGATGGACTTCTGGGCAAAGAACATCCGCATCCGCGTGCCTATGGAACCTTCCCGCGCATTTTGCGCAAGTACGTCCGAGAAGAAAAGAAGCTGCGGCTGGAAGAGGCCATCCGCAAGTTCAGCGCGCTGCCGGCGCAGAAAATGCGCCTCAGTGATCGCGGCGTGCTCAAGGCCGGCATGTGGGCTGATGTTGTTGTTTTCGATCCCGAAACCATCACCGACAAAGCGACATTCGAAAATCCCAACCAGCTCTCAGAAGGCATGCAGTACGTGCTCGTCAATGGCGTGCCTGTGATTGACTCGGGCAAAGCTACGGGAGCGCTTCCGGGCAAGGTCCTTCGAGGACCTGGATTTGTGAAGTGATGAGTCTGGAAGTGATGAAGTGTGAAGTGGTGAACTGATCGTGGAGCGCAGCCGCCCTCGGCTGCGCCCTCGTGCGCCTTCCGCCAGTTCACAATTGAGTCTGGATTCAAGCTAGCAGCTAGAAGCTACTAGCTCGTAAGGGTTCAGCAGGCTCACATTGTTCAAGGGCTGAATGCTGATTGCTGACTGCTGAGTGCTGGTGTCAATGCATCGCCGCCGCATCGGTCTTCTTGCGTGGATCGGCTCTCTTCATCAGGAAGACCGCCGGAACCGCAATGATGAACAACCAGCCCATGATCCGGAACACGTCAACAAAGCTTAGGAGAGCGGCCTGCTGCTGGACGGTTCCATAGAGCGCGGCCAGGGCCTGCCGCGTGGCCGTGACCGTGTCCGCCCCACCGTGCATGAAGGCCTGCGTTGACTGCTGGATCAGCTGCTGCGCCTGTTGGCCGTACTGCGTTACGTCCGCGGCGAGCGTCGCCTGGTGAACCTGTCCGCGACGCGCAAGCCATGTGGTCACAAACGAAATCCCAAAGCTTGATCCAATGTTGCGCATTACGCTGTAAAGGCTGGTTGCGTATCCGGTCTCTTCCCGTGGAATCGGCGCCATCGTGAGAGTCGTCAAGGGCACGAAGACGAATGCCATCCCGACGCCCTGGTTGATCTGGTGCCAGAAAATGTCCCACGTTCCTGACTGCAAGGTCAGGTGGGAGTAGCCGAAGAACGCCCAGCCGGCAATCAGGAAGCCGCCTGCAACCAGGTATCGCCCATCAAAACGCTTGCCCAGCAGGTATCCGGCAATCGGCATGCAAATGGCGGTTCCTATGCCGCGCGGGCTCGTCCATATGCCGGCAGTCACGGCACTCCAGCCCAGCAGAGTTTGCATGAACAGGGGAAGCAGGATCAGGCTTCCGTAAAGCACAAATCCCATCACCGTAACCAGGATGATGCCGGCGAAAAAGCTCCGGTACTTGAGAAGACCGAAGTGGACGATTGCCTCCGGCGACCTCAGCTGCCGGACCACGAACCACGTCAGGAACAACACCGCCATCACCGTGAGCACACGGATGAAATTCGAGCTGAACCAGTCTTCCTCCTGACCTTTGTCCAGCATCACCTGAAGCGACCCCATTCCCACCGCCAGCATCAGCAGCCCCCACACGTCGGCCTTCAACGTTCCGCGCCGGATATACGGTGGATCATGAAGGAACAGTGAGATCATCACCAGGCTGGCGATGCCGATAGGCAGGTTGATGTAGAACACCCAGCGCCACGAGTACGCGTCGGTCAGCCAGCCGCCCAGCGCGGGACCCATAATCGGCGCAGCAACAATACCCAACCCCCAGAAGCCCATGGCCTTGCCGCGCTCTTCCGGTGGGAACTCTTCCAGCAGCACCGCCTGGGAAAGCGGTTGCAACCCGCCGCCGGTGGTCCCTTGTAATATGCGAAATAAAATCAGCGAAGGCAGGTTCCAGGCCAATCCGCACAACATGCTGGAAACCGTAAATCCCGTCACCACGGTGAGCAGCAGGCGCTTGCGGCCCATATAGTTTGCCAGCCAGCCGGTGATCGGCAGGATTACCGCGTTCGCCACGATATAAGACGTCAGCACCCACGTTGCTTCATCGGTCGTTGCACCCAGGTTGCCGGCGATGTGCGGCATGCTTACGTTCACGACCGAGGTATCGAGTACCTCCATCACGGCGCTCGACATCACCGCGATCGCCACCAGCCATTTGGCAGAGTTTGGCTTAGCCGTGATCCCGGTTATTTCCGTCATGTTTGTCGCAGACATGCCTTGGCATCGTTCGATGCAGTCTTTCAAGGGCAGAGCGACCAGGCCAAACCCAAGGCGGAACTTGGCCGAGCTGTTTCATGCACCTATTCGAGATCTCTCGAGTTGGCGATTTCGCAACTCGCTGGAGTGGCAGAATCTATACTTACCCTGCGGAGATCGTCATGCACCAGATCGCTTTTGTCGTGTTGATGTTGCTCGCACCGCCTTTTTCGCAGGAGCAGTCCCCCAAAGCGCCCGCCCGGGGTTCTATTTCAGGGCAGGTAGTCCGGGCTGATACTGGCGAGCCGCTCAAGTCTGTGCGCCTGCAGTTGGTTGGGAACTCGCCAGACCACAAGTTTCATTCGTACAAAGCACTCTCTGATGCTGAAGGCCGGTTTTCAATCAACGGGATCGTTCCCGGGCGGTACACGTTCTTCGCGACTCGCAATGGTTTCGTAATGCAGGAATTTAAGGCCCCGGGCGCCGTTTCTTCTGGTTCCACTCTTGCGATCACTTCCAATCAGAAGCTGGAAAAGTTGCTTTTCCGGCTCACGCCTGCGGCCGTCATGACGGGCAAGATCACTGACGAAGACGGCCAGCCTGTCGCTGGCGTAGAAGTGCAGGCACTTCAGGAGGATCGAGAGGACTGGGATGATACGGACCCCGAGTCCGAACTGACAACGAACTCTCGGCGGCAACTCATTTCTGTGGGTATGGCCCTGACCAATGACCTTGGTGAGTATCGCATTTATGGATTGCCGCCGGGCGATTACTACATCCTTGCAGTGGACCCCGATAATGCGGCCGTTAATGAAGCGTCATTCGCGCATGGAATTCCGCTGCAGACCGAACTCAACCCCGAACGCCCGCCAACCTACTATCCGGGAGTGGTTTCTCGTAGTGAGGCGCAATCCATCCACATGGCTCCTGCTGGATCCATGCGCATTGATTTCAATCTTCGTCCCATAAAAACAATTACGCTCCTTGGGCGCGTGCTCAGGCCCGATGGGCGACCTGCGGCGGACATTAACGTTATCGTTTTTCCGCGTGATCTGGAGTTGAAATTTTCAGTCGTGCAACTCGGCTCAAGCACGGACAACAAAGGTAGGTTCTCAATCGCAGGAATTGTGCCCGGCAGTTACGAGCTCCAGGCGAGTACCGCCATAAGGGATCAGCATATTTTCGCGAAGCAGTCCGTCGAGATCGCAGGGCGACCTCCCGAAGAAATAATCCTTCGCCTCGAGCCAGAACAGAAGATTTCTGGCCGGCTGCTGGTTCCCGAGACCGCAGCTGCGAAGCAGTTGGAACTGAGCCGTTTATTGATTGGTCTTGAGCCAACAGACGGTGATCTTTATGACAGCGGAACTGCCCAAATAAAAGCCGATGGCTCGTTTGAGGTTACTAACCTGCGCAAGACCGAGTATCTTGTGGACATCCAGGGACTGCCTCCGGCATGGTACCTAAAATCTGCCACACTTGGTCCTACTGATGTGCTCGTGCATGGTATCTCGGCCGGCTCAAGTGGCTCGCTTGATCTTACTCTCAGCTCCAAAGCTGCTGAGCTCTCCGGCTCCGTGATGACGGACGGCAAGCCGGTTCCTGGCGCGCTTGTACGGATTTTGCCAGAGCGAAAACAGTCCTTCCGGAGAGGGATGCAGCGACGCGCGCTCTCTGATCAGAATGGCCACTTTACTATCGACAGCATCACACCGGGCGCCTATCGCGTTTATGCCAGCGTCAGCTCTGCCAGTGAAGCTCTCGAGCGTGGCGTCGCTGCGCCATCCAATAGAAGCGCTACTGAACACATCGAACTTGCTGAGGGTGAGAAAAAGACGGTTGCCCTCACATTTGACGAGAAGCAGCAGTGAGGTTCAATGTTCGAATGCTCAGGGGGAGCTTTTGGGGCGCCTGCCAGCTGGTCCGCTACTGCGGACGTAGTGCGATCAACTGTGTAACCTGTCACCTTCCAAAGTCCCCAGCCTCCACTTGACAATCTAGATGAGGACCGGGCATCTTATTCGAAGACATTGCTCTAGATCTTCTAGAGGAGAACTCTGCCAATGCCCGACAAGTCCGCAGCACTTGTCCAGGGAACACTGGACATGCTGATCCTGAAAACTCTTGACCTGGAGCCGATGCATGGGTATGGCATCACCCTCCGCATCGAGCAGGTCAGCCAGGGCGTCTTCCAGGTGAATCCTGGATCGCTCTTTCCTGCGCTCAAGCGGCTTGAGCGCAGCGGGCTGATCCGGAGCGAGTGGCGGGCGACTGAGAACAACCGTCGGGCGAAGTATTACGAGGTCAGCGAACGCGGCCGCAGGCACTTGCGATCTGAGACGCGCGACTGGAAAGCGCAAACCGCAGCCATCACACGCATCCTCGAGGCGTGATCGGGCGCAATCAAGGAGTTCCCATGCAAGTCTTTCGATCGTTCGTTGCCGGCGTCAAGAATCTGTTCCGCAGGAACGCCGCAGAGCGCGAACTTGACGCCGAACTCCGCTCCTACATGAACGAGTCTGCTGCCAATAAAGTAGCCAGTGGTGCCACTCCCGAGGAGGCGGCGCGCGAAGCAAAACTTGAAATGGACGGGCTGGAAACCGTGAAGCATGAGGTGCGCTCTGTGGGCTGGGAATTCACGTTGGAAACCCTGATTCAGGATGTCCGTTATGGCGTGCGCATGCTGCGCAAATCGCCGTCTTTTACGCTGGTCGCGCTTGCGGCTATCGCCCTTGGCATTGGCGCGAACACTGCAATCTTCAGCGTGGTGAACGCGATTCTCTTGCAGCCTCTACCTTACCCTGAGCCCAACCGCCTGATCTCAGTGGGAACACATGAGCGCCACATATCCGGCATCCACCCCATGGGTGTTGCGGACTTCCTCGCCTGGCGCGATCGTCAGAAGAGCTTTGAACACGTTGCCTTCTTTGACCAAATAACGGGGGTTTCGCTGAGCGGGCTGGGAGAGCCGGAACAGATCCGCGGGGTGCGCGTGAATGCCGAATTCTTTGCTACGCTCGGCGTCTCGCCTTTAAAAGGGAGAGGCTTCATTACCGGCGAGGACCGCCCCGGAAATCCCGGCGTTGTCGTTGTCAGTGAGCGCTTTTGGCGAGATCATCTCAACTCCGATCCCGCTGTGCTCGGCCGTAGCATCACGTTAAATGGCAAACCGTACCAGATTGTTGGTGTGACGCCGGCAGGTTTCCGGTTCCCCTCATCGAGCCCGCTGGATGTCTGGATGATCAGGACGCTGTACCCGCCGGAAGGGCGGCCGCCCTTTGGATTGCTTGCATTCGGTAGGTTGAAACCGGGAGTGACGCCCCAGGCAGCTCAGGCCGAATTGAACACCATCGTCGGTCAGGTCTCAAAACAGTATCCTGACTCGACTGAGCTGGTGGGCGAGACCATGCCCATGAAGCAATGGCTGGTCAAGAATGTCTCAACGGCCCTGTATGTGCTTCTTGGCGCGATAGCGCTGGTACTGGTCATTGCCGTCGTCAATGTCGCCAACCTCATGCTGGCACGGGCCACGGTTCGTCGTCGTGAAATTTCAGTACGCATGGCCCTGGGTGCCAGCCGCAAGCGAATCCTCAGGCAGCTGCTCACCGAAAGCCTTGTGCTGTCGATCACCGGTGGCGCACTGGGGATCGTGCTGGCATCCCTTGCAATCCGCGCCTTCCTGGCGTTCGGCCCCGGCGAACTGCCTCGCCTTGAGGAAGTGGGAATCAA
>DATAEJ010000299.1:0-9739 GCA_036258095.1 Candidatus Angelobacter sp.
TATCTCGATTTCAAGGTTCCCGCGGTTGATGTCGTTCTGGTAAATCGGGCCGATGGTCCGGCGCTGGGTGCGGGCGAGACTGCTATAACCGTTGTGCCCGCCGCGATCGGGAACGCGATCTTCGATGCGACCGGCGTTCGGTTGCGCGAGGTGCCCTTCACGCCGGAGCGGGTCAAGGCAGCGATTGTCCAAGCGAGGAGCGGAGAGAACGGATGAGGGCGTTACCTGCAGTGCTTCTAACCACGTTCGTGGTCTCGCTTGCCGTCTGGGGATATTCAACGACTCGAGAAGGTGACGGGAGAGATCGAACCGACGGGCGTGATGATGCCGCTGCCGCAGCTGCCTTTGAGGCGATCGTTCCCGTGCTCCATCATCCACGATGCATGAACTGCCACTCGCGTGGTGACTATCCGCGACAGGGTGATGATTTGCACCGGCACACAATGAACGTGCCGCGCGGGCCGGACGGCCATGGTGTTCTGGCGTTGCAGTGCAGCAGCTGTCATCAGGACCACAATCTGGCAGGTCTCAACATGCCTCCGGGAGCGCCAGGGTGGCATCTGCCGTCGCCTGAGACGCCGCTGATCTGGGAGGGGCTTACCGACCGTGAGCTATGCGAATTTTTCAAAGATCCGCAGCGCAACGGACATCACACGATTGATGGCATTGTGACGCACATGAATACGCCGCTGGTGCTGTGGGGCTGGAATCCGGGCGAGGGAAGAACGCCGGTTCCAATGCCGCAGAAAGAGTTTCTAGCGAAGGTGAAGGAGTGGGCAGGCAAAGGGGCGGCGTGCCCGAAGTAATGCCGATCAAGTGTCGGTCTGTGTGTCTTCTTCCTGCAGTGCGGTCAGGACCTCATCATCCACTTCCCAGTTCTTCAATATACGTACGGCTGTTCCGGCGCCGAATCCGGCGCGCATGAGCGCACGAAAAATCCGCGCGGCTTCCTTCTGGTTTGTGGGCTTTTTCAGGCGCTTGCGTTGCAGGAAGGCGCGGGCCTGCTTCTCTTCATCAATTTCTGAGTATGTCTCCTGGACGGCCTTGTCGATCAGGTCGCCGTGGACACCTTTTACTTTCAGGTCGGTGATCACTCGGCGGCGACCGTACTTCTCGGTATCGCGGCGCGAGGTGGAGTATGCCGCGGCGTAAGCCGAGTCGTTCAGGTATTTCTGTTCCTTAAGGACGAGGATGATGCCGTCGATCATTTTCTCGTCAGCAGTGCGCTGGCGCATCAGGCGTTTGAGTTCGGCGACGGAGCGCATCTTTCGACTGAGGGCGCCGATGGCGTAGTTATAGAGGTCGAGCTCGTTGTATGTCTTCTTGCTCCTGCGGAAAGCCACGGAGAAAGAATAGCAGAACTGCGGTCGGCCGCGAATGAACGCGGATGCACAAAAATAGAAGAAGGGGCTTGAGATCAGCCCCTTCTTCTTCGAATGTTTAGGGTTCCCTCGCTTCGCTCGGGAGAACCGAAGCAGCTAGCGTCCTGCGCTGAAGCCGGCCTGCTCCATCTGCTCGCGGGCGGCGTCTGCTGTCGAATGGATGCCTTGCACCTTGAGCTTGAAGTCGTCAGGATTGCTGGCGTTTTCAAGAGCGGTTTCGTAGCTGACCAGACCCTGCGAGTACAGGTCATAGAGCGACTGGTCGAAGGTCTGCATGCCGTACTGTGAGGTACCGGAGGCGATGGCTTCGTGGATGAGGCGCGTCTTTTCCGGCACCATGATGCATTCGCGCACGAAGGCTGTGGAGATCAGCACTTCGCAGGCCGGGACTCGGCCAGCGCCGTCGGCGCGTTTAACGAGCCGCTGCGAGATGACGGCGCGGAGGGTGGCGCCAAGTTGCATGCGCACCTGCTTCTGCTCTGGTGGAGGGAAGACGGCGATGATACGGTTGATGGTTTCCACGGCGTCCAGAGTGTGCAAGGTCGAGAAAACCAGGTGGCCGGTTTCGGCGGCGTGCAGCGCGGTGGAGATGGTTTCCAGGTCGCGCATTTCGCCGACCAGGATCACGTCAGGGTCCTGACGAAGGCTGGCGCGCAACGCGGACGCGAATGATGGCGTATCGACTTCCACTTCGCGCTGATTGACGAAGCCTTTCTTGTCGCGATGGAGAAATTCGATTGGGTCTTCAATGGTGATGATGTGCTCAGGCCGCGAGGAGTTGATGCGGTCGAGCATGGCGGCGAGCGTGGTTGACTTACCGGAGCCGGTGACGCCGGTGACCAGGCACAAACCGCGCGCTTCGTCGCACACGTGCTCGATGACTTTGGGCAGGTAGAGTTCTTCAAGGGCCCTGATCTTGGTCGGGATGACGCGCAGCACCAAGCCGACGTTGCCGCGTTGCTGGAAGACGTTCACACGGAAGCGTCCCAGACCGGCCACGCCGTAAGCCATGTCGAGCTCGGCGGATTCCTTAAACTTCTGCTTCTGCCGGTTGGACATCATGCTGAATGCCATGTTCAACATGTCCTCGGCCGAAATACGCGGCTGATCGGTCAGGGGCACAAGTTCACCGTCCACCCGCACGTGGGGATAGTTGCCCACCTTGAGGTGCAAGTCTGACGCTTTGCGCTCCATGGCAATGCGTAGCAGGTCATCAATATGCATAGGGCTCTCTCAAAGCTTGAAATACCGCAAACGGTTTGCTGGTTTGGGCTGAACCGTATCACGCACTTAGCGGCGGCGCAATCAGGCGAGTGCCCGGAACGTTACCTTCTGATACTGCCTGTTGAAGCGGCCAATAATACTTGCTGAATCCTCGTAAACCGTTGGGCATCAATACTGTAGGGGCATTTGGGGAGGACTACAATGTTACCGATGACACAGAACGACAAGTTCCCGCGTGCCGTGGTAGTGGGAGCTGGTTTTGCAGGGTTGAATGCTGCCAAGGGACTCGCCAACAGTCCGGTTCAGGTCACGGTTGTCGACCGCAAAAACCACCACACCTTTCAGCCGCTGCTTTATCAGGTGGCTCTGGCGGCGCTTTCACCGGCGGAGATTGCATCGCCCATTCGCAACGTGCTGCGCCATGCCAAAAATACAGAGGTCCTGCTGGGCGAGGTCAGCGCATTTGATCTCGACCGACGGATTGTAACCACGCACGCCGCGGGTGACAGCGAAGCTGTGAACCTCAAGTACGATTACCTGATTGTGGCGGCAGGAGCAACACACGCTTACTTCGGCCATCCGGAGTGGGAGCAGTACGCGCCCGGGCTAAAGACACTAGAGGACGCGACAGAGATCCGCGGACGAGTGCTGCTGGCGTTTGAACACGCCGAGCGCGAGGCCTTTGCGCACAGGATAACACCGCAACTCAACTTCGTCGTCGTGGGCGCCGGGCCGACTGGAGTGGAACTGGCCGGAGCTATATCGGATATTTCGCGTGAGTACCTGGAGAAGGACTTCCGCACGATTGATCCCCGAAAGTCGCGAATCATCCTGATTGAAGGCGGACCGCGAGTACTGCCGGTTTATCCGCCGGACCTTTCCGCCAGCGCGCAGAAGCAGCTGGAAGAGATGGGAGTGGAGGTTCGCACGGGCGCGATGGTGACCAACATCGAGTCGGGAATGGTCACAATGGGAAAGGAGAGGATTCCCGCGTCCGTGATTCTGTGGGGAGCTGGCGTGTCGGCATCACCGCTAGGACGGATGCTCGGCGTGCCTACTGATCGCGCAGGACGAGTGATTGTGGAACCTGACCTGACTATTCCGGGACATCCCGAGGTCTTTGTGATTGGTGATCTGGCTGCTGCGGCGCAGGATGCGAGCGCGGCAGGCCCTGCAAAGACGGAGTCCACGATCAGCGACAAAGATAAACGCACAAAGTATGTGCCTGGCGTGGCACCGGCAGCAATCCAGATGGGCAAGTTCGCAGCGCGGCAGATTCGCCGATCGCTGAATGGCGAACCACGAGAGCCGTTTGTGTATCGCGATAAGGGAAGCCTGGCGACGATTGGCCGTTCACGCGCGGTTGCCGACTTTGGGCGGTTTCACATCTCAGGGTACTTCGCCTGGCTGGGCTGGTTGTTTATCCATCTTTTCTTCCTGATCGGGTTTCGCAACCGCATCATGGTAATGATGGAGTGGGCATGGGCTTACATCAGCTACGGCCGCAGTGCTCGATTGATCACAGAGCCAAAGGAAACCGTGGTGGAAGAAGAGCGCCCGGCAGCGAGAGTGGGGTAGAAGCAAAAGACTGCTACTTCGTAATAGTGAAGCTGGCAACTGAGCGTGCTCGGCGATGGCAGCATCCCAAGAATAAAGGAGGTTGCAATGCGCTTGACAAGCACATCCTTTCAGCCGGGCTCCGCGATTCCGAGTAAGTTCACGTGCGAAGGTGAGAACATGTCACCCGAGCTTTCGTGGGCTGACGCTCCGGCGGGAACAAAGACTTTCGCACTCGTGCTTCATGATCCTGATGCGCCGCGCGCCGGTGGCTTCACGCACTGGGTCCTCTATAACATTCCCGCAAATCACACACAGTTGCCAGAGAACATTCGCCCTGGAGATAACCTGCCAGACGGCGGAATGCAGGGCATGAATGACGCGGGCAAGCAGGGCTACATGGGGCCGTGTCCGCCAAGCGGAAGTCACCGGTATTTCGTGCGAATATATGCGCTCGACGCGGAGTTGGCGCTCGCGCCTGGAGCCAGTCACGGCGAACTCGCCGCGGCGATGCGGGGACATGAACTCGCCCACGCGGAGTTGATGGGCAAGTACCGGAAGAAGAGTGCGAAAGCAGCATAGTTCTGCTCAGCCCGGCGCTACGGGCGAGCACTGAGTAGGCAACATAAAAAGCCGCGCGATCTGCGCGGCTCTTTTATTTTCCTGAATTTCGATTACACGCCGACTGGCTGTTTGGAATGGTTCTTTACCGGAACAGGTGTGAACCAGCCATGGCGGTCCTTGCTCTTGCCATTCACGATGCCGAAGAACTCGCGCTGAAGTGCCAGAGTGACAGGTCCGGTTACGCCGGTGCCGACCTTGATCTTGTCGACCGCGCTGATCGGAGTAATTTCAGAGGCTGTACCGCAGAAGAAGACTTCGTCAGAAATGTAGAGCATTTCGCGCGGAATCATCTGTTCGACAACTTCCACACCAATGTCCTGCGCCAGCGTCAGGATTGCGTCGCGCGTGATGCCCGGGAGCACGGAGTTACCGAGCGGCGGCGTCATCAGCTTGCCTTTGCGGACGATGAAAATATTCGCGCCCGAAGCTTCGCTCACATAACCGTTCACGTCCAACGCGATGCCCTCAACGTAGCCGTTCACGATGGCTTCCATCTTGATCAGCTGCGAATTCATATAGTTGGCGCCGGCCTTGGACATGGCAGGCATCGTGTTTGGCGCGATCCGCGACCACGATGATACGCACGCCTCGATTCCTTCACTCACGTCGCCCTTGCCCAGGTACTTGCCCCACGGATAGTTGGTCATATAGACCTCAGTGGGCGAGTTGAAGGGGTTCACGCCGGCTTCGCCGTATCCACGCATCACGATGGGACGTAGATAGCAGGGCCACACGCCGTTCGCGGCCACAAGATCACAGGCAGCCTGGCAGAGCTGATCCAGAGAGTAGTCAATATCAATGCGGTAGATTTTGGCGGAATCAATGAGCCGCTGCATGTGCTCGCGCAACCGGAAGATGGCCGGCCCTTCGGGCTGTGAATAGCAACGGATGCCTTCAAATACCGAAGAACCGTAGTTGATCACGTGAGACATCACGTGGATCCTGGCATCATCCCAGTGAATGAACTTACCGTTATGCCAGATCTTCTCGGTTGCCTGAATTGCCATGAATGGGGCTCCTTCTTGTCAGATGAAATGCGGTGCACTTGCGCTGCCACGGAGGTCCGCCCCACACCGGATGGTGGGCTACGGGAGACCACTTACTATTAGACATGATTTCCCGCGCGAACTGCACATTATATCTGACGGAAAAAGTGCGGGCCAGCATTAGATTCTGTCGTGATGAGCGTCACAGAATCCGCTGCTGGCCTTCGAGAGCGTTTTCGATCTCCGATCCTTACTGATGCTTTGCTGAAGCAGAGCTGCTGCCGCCGTTCGAGTGTGACGTGTTGCCCGTTTGTGCTGCTGTCGCAGGCTGCTCACCAGCAGGCGAAGTCGCTGCCGCGGTCTGCGTTACTTGAGTATCCTCAGGCGTCTTGAGATACGTCTTCGGGTTCTTCATGATCACCGGCATCGCAGTGAACGGCTTCGAGTAATCGTTGGCAGCGTTCCAGAACAGGAAGCCATCGCCACCGTGCTTCTTTGAAGTGCTCACCTGCGTCAGGATGTACTCCGGAGAGTACGTCTTGGTGCGCCAATGGAACGCCTGCAGCCACGGACGCAGCACCACGCCTGATCCCGCCGTGATCTTCACAAAGCGGTCCATTGAGATGCCGATGAAATGCTCCGGCGCGTCACCCGGGTTGGCGTAGCCGTCCATGCCAAAGAAGTGCGAGGGATAAATCATCGGCGAGATCACGTCTGTGTGCTGGGCCATCTTCACAATGTCCTGACCGGTATGGCTCAGGTCCACCTGGCGCTGCCACGCCATTACGCCGAAAACGTCCAATGACATCAGCACGCCCATGGGGTGAAGCTGAGCGTACGCGCGCTCCAGGAAGCTGGCGATCACGTCATCGCGATGCATCTTCGGATCTTTCTGGAACGCAAACTCCGCGTCAGCCTGGTTGCCTTCGGCAGGGAAGCGGACGTAGTCGAACTGCACCTCATCCACGCCACATCCAGCAACATACTTTGCCAGCGCAATGTTGTAATCCTGGACTTCCTTGTTCGAGGTGTCCGTCCAGACCAGCTTGCCGTTCTCGCGCCACGGCTGGTGCATGCTGCGCGACTGCACTGCCAGCTGGCTGTGGTTCTGGGCAATGTTGTCGTCGCGGAACAACGCCTGCCGTGCAATCACATGCAGGTCCAGCGAGTGCAGGTAGCGCACGTACTTGGGCAGGTTGCTGATCGAGTGATGTACGGTGTGCTTGGCCAGGGGATGGTCAAAAGGTATGCTGATCGATCCGTCGCTGTCCTTGATATCGAACACCACGGCGTTGCCGCCGGCTTCCTTCCAGTGCTTTACCAGCTCAATGCCTTTGGCGCTGCCCGCGGTGGTTCCGGTCATGTAGATGGCCCGGATCTCTTCCTCTTTCGGATATGGGCGGCTCTTTTCCACGATCGGCTGCGGCTCAATGCCGGGAATCAGCACGGTGTCACCGCGCTTGAAGCTGGTTTTGCCGCCGTTCGCTTCGCCGATGGCTTTCACATACTCCGCCACCGTCATATATTTCGACTCTGTCAGGTGCTGGCGGGCAAGAAACTGCGCCGTAGTCACCGCCTTGGCTTCATATTTGATGGTTCCCGGCGGCAGTTGCTCTTGAGCGGGCTGCGCACTCGGCGCGGCCGGCTGCGTTTGCGTCTGCGTCGCCGCTGCCTGAGTGCTCTGCGCTGCAGAGGCGTGCGCGGAGTTAATCAATGAGTGACGGGCAAAAGCGAGGATCGCAATGCCGAAGATCGCAACAATGGTGGCTGCAGTGGGTATGAACTTGAACTTCGGTGATTCCATGCGGGCTCTTTTCCGGGGTCTGGACGCATCTTAGCACGACCAGCAGCTCTGTTTGCAAAATCCAACGTGGTGCTAGACCTTCAGTGCTCAACCTGCATCTTACGTAGATGCATACGTGGCAGATGTTGGCAAGTCAGTTATTACAACTCTCAAGCAAGGCACTCCATCTGAGCGTTTATGCCTTCTGATCGAAGGAGTCCTCGGCGGAAGCTTTCGAGGGATTTAATATGAGGACCGGTCTTAATACCGCACTTGATCCAACCCTGCGCAGCTCGGATGCGCGAGATTTCGAAGCCGGACTGCGCCGCAAGATCGTTGGCCAGGATCCGGCGGTCGAAAAAGTTGTTGAGATTTACCAGATGTTCCTTGCCGGGTTGAATCCTCCCGGCAGGCCCATGGGCAACCTGCTCTTCCTCGGACCCACAGGATCGGGCAAAACTCGCGTCGTGGAAGCCATGGCGGAATCGCTCTTTGGCGATCCGCGCGCCGTCATCAAGATTGACTGCGCCGAGTTTCAGCACAGCCATGAGATCGCCAAGCTCATCGGTTCGCCGCCCGGTTATCTCGGCCACCGGGAAACGCACCCACTGCTCACCCAGGAAGCGCTCAACCAGTGGCACACTGACAAGCTGAAGCTCACGCTCCTGCTTTTCGACGAAATCGAGAAAGCCAGTGACGCCCTGTGGCAGCTCCTGCTCGGCATCCTCGATAAGGCCACGCTCACGCTTGGCGACAACCGCCGCGTCGATCTCTCGCAGTGCCTCATTGTCATGACCTCCAACCTTGGCGCCGGCGAAATGAATGACATTCTTTCCGGCGGCCTCGGCTTCGCCAAATCAAAGAAGCCCGAGCACGTTGACAACCGGCTTGATGAGAAGATCACCCGCACCGCCCAGGAAGCCGCGCGACGCAAGTTCTCGCCGGAGTTCATGAACCGCATCGACAAGATGGTCGTCTTCAAGACTCTCAAGCCGGAACACCTTGAGCACATCCTGGAGATCGAACTTGGCATGGTGCAGCAGCGCATCCTTCAGGCGACAGGGAATCACCAGTTCGTCTTCAGCTGTACCTCGCCGGTAAAAGGCTTCCTGCTCCGCGAAGGCACTGATCCGAAGTACGGCGCTCGCCACCTGAAGCGTGCCATCGAGAAGAACATCGTCTTCCCGCTGGCCAACCTGGTGGCCACCGGACAGATCAAGCTGGGCGACTTCATCCGTATTGACATGAAGGAACAAAGCATGACTTTCACCAAGGAAGCCGAAGGCGCTCTGGTTCCGGTCCTGCTGGAGAAGTACGGTGAAACCAACCCGACCGGCGCCGTCGCCGCCCGGGCCAGCCGGGGCAACTCCAAATCCCGCGCCACCGAGTTTGGCGGCAGCGGCTCGCTGCTCGATCATAAGTAGGTCAGGCAGGGAAGCTCTCTCTTTATTAGGGCGGGGGCTCAGCCAATATAGAAGATCAGCCAGAGCCAAGCCCGGCAGCAAGTCAGCCGGGCTTTCTCGTTTTCCTCCGAGACCCGACGATCAGATCTTCCCTGGTCCCTGGGCGAGCTCTGGGTTCTCTGTCCTGAAAAGAGCGTCACTCACCCGGCTCTCGAGTTCTGCTGAACTCCCTCCCCCTTTGAAGGACCCATCCCGACGGAGTGCGTAGCCGAGCCTGCGAGGCGAGCACGGACACCGGGGTCCCCAGAAAACCCGATGTTGGTTTTCTGGGGTGGCGAGGGACCTGCTCCGCTGCCGTCTCGCGTGAGCCCAGTAAAATGCTGCTTTTCATGTTTTCGGCGTGAGACGAAGTCTCGTGTGCGACTGCGCTGAACCGCCATTTGCCTTTCCCGATTACGGCGATTACGGCGATTCCGCGCGATTTCGGCGATCTACCAGGTTCACTTTCCGGTAAACCTTAGAGGGGGTGCCCCCTATTTTTTTCAGGTTTTGTTGCAAACAAAGAGAGTTGCCCAATTTCGACCCTTGGGTCACCCAACGTTTTCCATTGGGTCACGCCGGGAATGGCTTGGGTCACCCAAGGTTTTGCTTGGGTCACCCAAGGGTCTAAACTGCCTTGCGGCGTGCGCCAGGTTTACCAGTTCGCCAACAGCTTTCTTGCGCGGCTTGCCGTTCTCGGCTCCAAGCTAGCGGCTAGGAGCTAGGAGCTAATTTGTCAAA
>DATAEJ010000300.1:0-8251 GCA_036258095.1 Candidatus Angelobacter sp.
CGTTCCAGTTGCATACAAGGAGCGCACCACTTTCCCCCCGCGATCAGGAGGATCCGCTTTCCCGTCCCATGAGCTGCCATCCGCGCCCGTGCAAGGTCCATCTGCGCATCGCGCGTATCGTCATAAGTGGGCACCGAGAACGCAGCGTCACCCGGCCCTGTCAGATGAGGATCAGAACATTCCAAAGAGGCGAGTACGCCTGATTTTGTTCCCTCATCCATTGTCACGTACAGAACTACCTCGCGCTGTTCAGGTAACTTCGAAAATGATGGCATTACTGCGACGTCCTGATACCCTGCCTTGGAATAGAGACTCTTGAGGTAGGTCGTTGCAGATGAGATTGAATCGGCGCTAAAGGTATCGCCCGGATGGATTGCGACCGCAGCCTCCAATTGTTCGCGCGTGAAAGCTGTTGCCTTCGGGAACTTTACCTCTTTCACTCGATAACGTGGCCCCTCCTCGATATTGAGTGAAATCAGTACATGGTGGATGCCGCCGCTCTGGACTGATTGGAGTTGTTGCGCGTCAACCTTCCCGTCGAGAAACCCAAAATTGAGAAGTTCCCGGTCCGCCTTGGCGCGCAGCCGATCGAACCAGTCTGGCCGGGCAGTCTCTCCCGAGAGATGCGCGATAAAAGTTGTTCGCTCCTGCTCAGTAAATGAGTTGGCGCCATGCAGCTCAATATCGACAAAGACGTGTGAAGGGCTGGTAGTGCTGGCTGCCGGTGTGGGTTTCTCCTGACCCGCAGCAGGTGCCGCCGTGTTCGAACGCGCCTGCTCCTGCAATTCAGGGCCAAATGCCAACAGAAACGCGACGAGAACGACTGGCCACATGATTCACTTGCTCCGGCAACAACTTCACTCTAACCTTTATTGCATTGATTCAAGTTGCTTCAGACGCGCCTGCAGCTCGGACGCGTTTGCCGCATTCGGTACCAGCTTCAGATACTCCTTCAATTGCTGTGCAGCGCCCGCATAATCACGCTTCTCGGTCAATATGTTGCACAGGAGCAGTAGTGCGTCCGGCTGCGCGTTGCGCGTGTCCAGGCTCCGGAACTTCTTCGCACTTGCCTCAGCGGCATCAATCTTCCCCGTGTAGAAGTTCGCGGCCGCGTTGTACATGTAGCTCAGCGGAAACGCTGCTGGATTGAGCCGGGCGACTTCGTCGGTATATTTAAGGGTGTCCGGCCAGTTTTGCTCGTGGACCGCAACCACAGCCAGGCCGAAATATGGATTCACGAATTTGGGGTCGGCCGCGATTGCTTTTTTGTAATCCTCCTGCGCGGCGGAGAAGTTGGACTTGTGCCGCTGTACTTCCCCCAGCATGGACCATGCTGCTGCGAATTCAGGATATTGCTTGACGGCGGCTTCAAGTGCCTTCTCTGCATCATCGAACTTGTTTTGTCCGATTGCCTTTTCTGCCTTTTCCAGGTTCTTGCGCGCCGCCTCCGGCGCTTTCATCGTCGTCAGACTGATTGTGGCCCCCGTAGCCTCATCCATCCGAGTGAGCACAATCGTTCCCGCATCAATGCTCCACGTGCTGCCATCCGGCCTGAGTATGACTGAGGTTGACTTGAAGCCCGGAACCGACGCTCGCAGTTCGCATCCGAGTAGTTCCGGCCGTATGGCATCCGCGCTGCCCGGCGTGGAGGGTTGGGAGATACCGAATTCCGAACCCATCCCTTGGGTCGGCCCGCGGTTGCCGGAATTCTGAAAAACATCCCTGCCTGACTCAGTCGCATCTCTTCCCTGCGCCTGCTGGCCGAACTGGAACTCAAAATGTCCCTTGAAGTCGGTATAGGTTTCACGGCGGCTTGCCCCGTTGCAGACACGCTCAATTGCGATTGGCTCGCCCAGCACACTGCCATCGCTCAGCACTACTTTGCCCCTGATGAATACCGCTCGCGCTTCATCCGGGATGCTGGAATTCGCATTTGGGGGTGCTGTCGCACCGCCAGTATTCCGCCCGCCACCCCCAGGCTTGACTTGCGATACCGCGTCAACTGAAACGAAAAGTGCCAGACAAACAATCAGGCTGCCGGATAGCCGGTGGAAACTGGACATAGGTGATCTCCCGTGAAAACTGACTGGCGTTACCCCTGGATTTTGCCCGATTAATCGTACTCTCAACCCGAGGAGAGAACAATCTGCGCGCTCAAAGAATGCATTCTCGTTTCGGAGATGCTCCGAATTTAATCAGAGCGCAAAACCTCGATTCTGGTCCAGCGACCTGCGCTGCTCAGGGACGTGTGCGAGACATCCAACTTTAGTCGCCTGAATCTGGTTACGTCGATATAAAGATATAAAGAAGAGAAGAGGCAGAGTTGATCGATCAGGTTTTTCGGATCGCGACCAGGTGATCGACGATTCGCTTTGCCGCATCACCGCTGCCGAATGGATTGCTCACCCGGGCCATTTTGTCGTAACTCTCACGCGAGTCCAGCAGGCGTTCTGTGTTCCGGATAATCTTCTCCGGATCGGTTCCAACCAGCAGCGCTGTGCCGGCCTCAATCGCTTCCGGACGCTCCGTAGTTTCCCGCATCACGAGGACCGGCTTTCCAAGGCTTGGGGCCTCTTCCTGGATTCCGCCCGAATCGGTGAGGATCAGGTGGGACCGGTTCATCAGATAAGTAAAAGGAAGGTAGTCAAGTGGCTCCAGCAGGTGCACGTTGCTGACGCCGCCCAGAATCGCGTTTACCGGCTGTCGTACATTGGGATTGAGATGAACGGGATAGAGAATCTCCACGTCTTCGCGTTCTGCCAGACGCCTCAGGGCCGTGCAGATTCCCTGAAAACCTGCGCCGAAATTCTCCCGGCGATGTCCGGTGACCAGGATCAGGCGCCGTTTCGGATTAAGAAATGAAAATCTCTTTTCAAAGCCGGCACTGAGCCCCGGTTCGTGCTTGAGCCGGTCAATGACGCTCAGCAAAGCATCAATGACCGTGTTGCCGGTAACCACGATGGACTGTTCCGGCACTCCGTCGGTAATGAGGTTGCGGCGAGCGGCATCCGTCGGAGGATAGTGAAGGTCGGCTAACATCGTTGTGAGCCGGCGATTGATTTCCTCCGGCCACGGAGCATAGCGATTGTGCGTTCGCAGCCCGGCCTCCACGTGGGCCACAGCGATCTTCTCGTAAAAAGCTGCCAGGCTTGCCGCAAACGTGGTCGTCGTGTCGCCCTGAACGAAGATCAAATCGGGCCGCCACTGCTGGCACAGGTCGCGGACGCCGCGGACCACGTCAGCCGTCAGGTCGGCCAGTTGCTGGTTGGGCCTCATCAGGTTCAGGTCGAAATCAGGTTTGATTCCAAAGACCTGCAGTACATGGTCGAGCATCTCGCGGTGCTGGGCGGTCACGCAGATCCTGGTGTCGAACTCGCTACGCTTGCGCAGCTCCTGAATAAGCGGTGCCATCTTGATGGCTTCAGGACGCGTGCCAAATGTGATCAGAATGCGCGAGAGTTTCAATCTGCGGGTCGCTCCGACGGGGACAAATCCAGGTGAGGTGATTGTACAGGACGAAAAAGCTTGCTCACGGTTCAACTGCCAGCTGCGAAAGGCGGGATCACGGCAAGCCGCCGCGCCAGATCTCAGAGCTTTCTATCTCGCTCCGATACAGCATAGAGGATCAGTTCCACGCGGCTCGAAATTCCAAGCTTCTCGTAGATTCGGAAAAGGTGGTTCTTGATTGTGTGCTCGCTCACGCCCAGCCGGTTTGATATTTCGCGGTTCGTCATTCCATGCGCGACAAGCGGCACCAGTTCCTGCTCTCTCTTGGTGAGCAACTCCTCACCCCGGGAATTTACGCCTTTGAAAGGCATGACCGTTTGCAGTGCGCCAATTACCTGCATCACATCTGCACTGCTGGCCCAGATCTGGTCTTTGTTCACCGCGGCTATACATCTGGCCAGCAGATGCGTGGAGGTGGAACGCCGGAAGATGCCGCGTGCTCCGGCCCTGAATGCCTCAATCACCCCTTCTCGTTCCGCGTCATCCATCAGCAGAACGCATCGGCTTTTTGCCGACGAATCACGAAGCCGCCGCAACAGTTCCAGTCCTTTGTATGGCGCATTTCCAAAATGCAGCCCCACAACCACGACATCCGGCTGCAAGTCGATGATCGCCTCGAGTGCTTCATCGTAGTTGGCTGTGCTTTTGAGGACAGTAAGCGTTTTTATCCGGCTCAGGGCTCTTCCGAGCAGCTCGGAACTCATGTAGCTTCCGTCACTTACCACAACAGAAATCTTCTGTTCGCCCTGATGGCGCGCCATCTCGTGTCGCGTGGAATGCTGTTGCGTGGGTTCCGCTTGGTCAATCGCACTTATCTCTGGCTGGTTTCTCATAGCTACTCCCGAGAAATACGCAATCGAGAAACGTGCAACGACGCGTAAGCTCACTTCTGAGGGCTGCTGAACGAACTCCAACATTGCTCGTTCGCATGCAATCGACCGGATCGTCAGGTCACGTACCTTGCATCGGTGCTCCCTCAAAAACGCAGGCGATGTCTCCGTCGCGGCGCTTCATCTCAGAATCATCTTCAGCGTGAACAGCTGTGTACGCTCCGCGCTGGCTGTGGGTCAATCCGCCCACGCTCGGAATCGAACCCTTAACTACCGGGGGTCGACTCGTACTGCAGCTCGTCGGAGGACATGGTCCGACGGACCATGGCAGGTGCGCGTTTGACAACCCGGATCATCAACCGTGCCTTGTGCAATGTGATGCAAGATGGACATAACCGTTTGGCTTTTATAAATTCAAGCTTGCATTCGTTTTCCGATTTTTCCTGTAAGTAAAAATCGTCCCTTAGCGCAGCAGCGTAACGGACAACTCGGCTCATCCGCAGTGAGGGGCGAGAAGGCAACCAGGAGGTACAAAATTTCTGCTTAAACAAATCCTAATTTTTCTAGTTCTACTCCGTGCTCGCCGGGATAGACTCGGCAAACTTTATTGCGCGACTGGGTCTATCAGCGTAGCAAGACTGAACCAGTCCTTCGCAGATCTTCCGGAGTCGGTCGCGCTGATACTTTCGTCTCATTCTGATCGCATCAACCTACTCCTTGCACCAGCATCCCGCTGATCTTATGATCCCTCGCAGTGGGAGCCTCTCAAGGCTCGCGAAGATTAAGACACTCCTTAATGTAGTCTAGGTGGCGAAGCCATGCACGGCACCATCCGCTTCGGTCTCAACCTCCTCACGACTATGAAAGCAATCTGTTTTGATCATTCTTACCGCACTCGGAAATCTGTTTGAAGGAGTTGGGCTGTGGAGGCTATTTCCTGCCCTCAAAAACAATCGCTCGAGCAAAATTGGTATGTTGCTTACACCTGCAGTCGTCACGAGAAATATCTGGCAGAACAGTGCGCGCAGCGCGGGATCACAGCGTTTCTCCCGCTCTATGCTGTGCAACGGAACTGGAAACAACGCCGTACTGAAGTTCTCTTACCCCTCTTTCCTTCATACGTCTTCGTCAGAATGGCGCTTGCAGAGCGTTTTCGAGTTCTCGCGCTTCCGGGAATGGTTTCACTCGTCTCCTTTAAAGGTCTTCCGGCAGTCGTCCCGGAAACGCAGATAGAGTCGCTGAGGAAAGCCGTGAGTCTCGGCAGAGCGGAACCCTGCCTTTACCTCCAGGCAGGGAAGCGGGTGAGGGTCACGGCCGGGCCGCTGGTCGGCCTGGAAGGTACTGTTCGTGAGATTAAGAACAAGGTCCATGTCATTGTCTCCTTCGAATGTATGAATAGGTCTGTCTTAATCTCACTGGACGCTACAGAGGTGGAGGCACTTCTCTAAGGTTTTCATGAATCCAGGTCTGGAAAATTCCAGGGTGGACGAGCAGCCATCACACGCTGTCATGCTGGCAAGGAGCCAGCATGAGGGCTTTCTCCGTCACTTCAGCTTTCGCGAACCTCCGTTTGGCGTGACGCCAAATCCTGAATTTCTATTCTGGTCCAGAATGCACAATTCTGCATTGCAGGGTTTAGTCAACGCTATTGAGTCGAACCTCGGGTTCAGCGTCCTGCTGGGCCACCCTGGCACCGGGAAAACCACGCTGATTTTTCACCTGCTCGCTCAATATCGCGAGTCTGCCCGCACTGCTTTCGTCTTTCAGACGCAATGCAAACCGCACGACCTGATCCGGCACATTGCTTCCGAACTGGAACTGCCGCCTGCCAGGGGGGATGACGTCTTTTTACACCGTAAGCTCAGTGCCATGCTGCTCAAGGAGGCACGCGCTGGACGCAAGGTGCTGATTGTCATCGATGAAGCACAGAACCTGAGTGCCTCGTCTCTTGAGGCCCTCCGCCTCCTGTCGGATTTTGAAACTGGTCCTTCCAAGCTCCTTCACGTTGTGCTCTCAGGTTCGCCCCGACTTGGAGAGACGCTCCTCAGTTCTGAGCTTTGGCAATTGGCACAACGGATTACCACCATTAGCCGACTGGAACCGTTAAGCGCGGAGGAGGTCAGGGACTATGTAAGATTTCGGCTGGCAGTGGTGTCTTCCAGATCGGCCGACTCGTTCTTCTCTCCAGAGGCTCTCGCTGAAGTTGCTTCTGAGAGCGGAGGTATACCCAGGCTCGTCAATTCGATTTGCCACAGCGCTCTCATTTTGGCCTGCGCTCAACGTCGACCATCTGTGAGCAAAGAACTCGTGACACAGGCAGTTCACGATCTTGACCTGTCAGAACCAGGTATCAGGGACCTGAGGACGGTCGCAAAGCATCGGGAAAAGTCAGGGCCGAGCGATGGCTCTACCTCCTTCAACCGCGAAACGTGCTTTCCGGAAAATGCTGGCCGTGTTGCCGAGTTTCGCGGAAAGTCGGCGGATCAACGCTTTCCGCTGAACGATGCGCGAGTCCATCCCACCAGTGCTCGCCAAACTGCGCCTGCCTCAACACCCGTTCGGACGCAAGGCGTTCTGAAAGCACAAGCGGTAACGCTCAAGCCCGATCGGAGCGGCCGAATTGGAATGCCCGGAATCTTCCAATCCAGGCGGGCCGGTTGGGCTCCTCGTGGCATGGCTGCCTTGATTGCCGCCCTCCTTCTTCTTGCCTTCGTCGCATGGGCAGGCTGGCGTGAATTCCAGGCCAGGCCCGGTACAAACACCAGATACTCGCAAGCGGATACCGGAGTTGCGCAGAAATCGGCAGAGCAAGGCAATCCTGCAGAAACTGAAAATGTTTCTTCTTCGGCGGGTAATAAATCTGGAGCTCCTATCGGAGCACCTCTGCCAACAAACTCGGCCATTCCGGAGTCTGCGCAATTGCAGACTTCGCATTTGGCAAACATGCCGCCGAAGAGTGCATCTTTGGATGAACGCCCAAACTCGCTTCTCCCCTCGAAAATTCGGCCGCCATCCGAAACACAACAGCAACCCGAGCCCAGCAACGTCGTAGCAATTTCCAGGACGCAGGACAACTTGCCGTCATTGGTCGCCGGCTACCATTCATCGTTACCTCAGCTCGAAGCGACGGAGAAAGTCAGTACTCCATCGCCTGATGCGCCACACACCATCATCGCTCCAACCACTGTTGTTTCTCTTGATCCGATTAAAACAGTGCAGCCCGAATACCCGATGAAAGCCAGGCTCTGGCACATCGAGGGCGATGTAGACGTGGAACTCACAGTCAACCAGAACGGCGCCGTGACAAAAGTACGCGGACTGAGTGGAAATGCCATTCTGCTGCAGGCCGCCGAAGAAGCGGCGCGGCAATGGCGGTATCCGCCTTCTTCTGAGGGGAACCAGTTCCCAACCCCCGCTGTCACCCGTGTGCGTTTCAATTTTAAATTGGCTCGCTAGCGTAAGGCATTTACGTACGTTCACTTTGTTCCTCTGCAGAACAATTTCCTGAATAGGGCTTACCAGGACCAACCATGGCCAATATCGCAATGCCATACAGCGCCGCGATTGTTCCACTCAGCATCCATGCAGTGGAGACAGAAGAGTGCCGGAGCCGGCGCGTGTACTTCATGTGTAAGCGAGTCATGGACTGCGTGCTGGCCGCGCTATTACTTCCCCTGCTCGTTCCATTGATGCTGCTCATCGCACTGTGCATTAAGGCGGATTCCCCGGGTCCGGTTTTCTTCGTGCAAAAGCGTATTGGCGTAAGGAGGCGCATTCGAAGTGGACGTGTGACATGGGAACTCTACCCGTTCTCGTTTTACAAGTTCCGTTCCATGGTGAATGACGCCGATCCAACACCGCACCAGGTGTACTTCGAGAGTTTTCGACTCGGGACTGCCTCCCGCGACCAGTGG
>DATAEJ010000301.1:0-18328 GCA_036258095.1 Candidatus Angelobacter sp.
ACACTGGAAGCAGTTCGAGCGCGTGAATGGCGATGTGGTTGTGCGTTTAAAAAAGGTCGCCAAAGGAGATGTTGTTCTGGAATCCTCGGATGGTGAGATTGCGGTTCAGCAGTTCGAAGGCGACTACGACGAGTTGCAGTAGCGTCCCTGTGTCGCCCCTACAGGGCTCGCGTCTTTTATGCGAGCTTACCCACCCCTCCGCGAGCGGTCGCTCTGTCCCAGCTCGCCAAAAGCGGGCGAGCTGGGAGCCCTTCTTTTATTTGTGAAAACCACGCGTGCTCCGGAGTGGGCTAACTCCTTGACGGGCCTCCGGCCCTGTTTGCGGAAGGCGATGACAGCAATCACTCCCGGTGAGCATGGCCGAACGGATGTGCGAATTCGAGGAATTAGTGGGATCAAAATGGATGCGTGCATTGGGCCTACGGCGCTGGTGGAACGCGAGAGCAGCAGCCGCTCCGCGAGCATCGGCCATCGGATTTGCGGATTGTTGGATCGATGCTCAGAGCGAATGTGTCTGGTGCTCGCCGTTTGAAAGACGCCCCGGTCGTTTTTGACCGCTCCGCACCACAACAAATCACGTAATCCACAGGGCAGCACAGGTGCAATCACCATTTAGAATTGTTGTGCGCAGCACATGGCAGAAAACCTACAATCCGCCAAGCCCCAGGGCAGCGAGTTCCCTTTCGCCGTAACCGTTGGCAAGGTTTATGACGGTCCGCTCGATCTTCTACTGGACCTGATCCGCAAACAGGACGTCGACATTTATGACATCCCGATTGCGCGCATCACAGCGCAATATCTGGCGTATGTGGAAACCCTGAAGCAACTGGACGTGGACGTGGCAGCCGAGTTCATCTACATGGCGGCGCTGCTGATCCACATCAAGAGCAAGATGCTGCTGCCGCGCGATCCCGATGCGCCTCCGGGGCAGGAAGAAGATCCGCGCGAAGAACTAGTAGCACGGCTGCTGGAGCACGAGAAGTTCAAGAACGCCGCCCAAATGCTGTTTCAGAAACAGCAGATTGAAGACGCGGTGGTGAGCAATCCATCGCTCAAGGAATTCAAGGACGCCGAAGGCACGGAACCCGAGATGGCGGCTGATGTGGTGGACCTGGTCAAGACATTCCAGGAAATCCTGGAACGCGCACGTTCGCGTCCGGTGCTGCAGGTGGACGAGGAGACCGTGACGGTGGGGCAGATGATCGAGTACTTCCGCCGCCGGCTGCTGATGGAAGACCGCCCGATCAAGATCAAACGGCTGTTGCAGCATGTGAATTCGCGCCATGCCCTGATCGCTTCTTTTCTCGCCTTGCTGGAGTTGGTTCGCTTGCAGGCTGTGCTGCTGCGGCAGGAACGCGTGTTCGGTGACATCCTGCTCAAAAAGCATCCTATGTTTGACACGATCATGGCGGAAGGCGCTACCCGCGACGATTGGAGATGAAGTAACTAGTAATTGGTAATTGATAATTGGCCAGAGCAGTCTCAGAGCATTGCGACCAGACACAAGAAATCTGCGAGACAGGGCATCAACGACCTGAAAGAGGAGAAATCAAGAACACGCAATTGAGGTTTGGCTGGTTGCCAATTACTAATTGCTAATTACTTCGCGCTATGTCCATCCGTGCCAAACTCGAAGCCCTTATATATGCCGCCGAGGAGCCCATCACCCTCGACCAGATGGCGGCTCTTATGAAAGAAGACCTGCTGGCGCTAAGAGAGCAGCCTGAGCCTGAGTTGCAGCCGCATCCTGAGCAGGCGGAAGAACATCTTGGCGCGGTGGAAGCCGACAGGCCTGAAGAAGCTGTCGCTCCGGCTGCGGAAGAAGTGCAAACCGAGGCTGCACCGGCAAAGAAGGCTAAAGGCAAGGATAAAGAGAAATCAGAGAAAGTCATTTTGCGTGAGCTACTGCGGCCGGTCCTGGAAGAAGTGATGGCCGAGTTCAACCGCGAAGACCACGGAATTGAAATCCGGCAGGTAGCGGGCGGTTACCGGATGTCGACCAAGCCGGAGCACCACGACGTGGTGCGGTCATTCGCCAAGAGCCTGAAACCGCCGATCCGACTTTCACTGCAGGCCCTGGAAACGCTTGCCGTCATCGCCTACAAGCAGCCGGTCACGGTACCGGAAATCAGTGACATTCGCGGCGTGGATTCGAGCGGCGTCATCGGTACGCTGCTCGAGCGCAAGCTGATCACCACCGCCGGGCGTAAGGCCGTAGTCGGGAGGCCGATGCTTTACAAGACAACCAAAGACTTCCTGATGCGCTTCGGTTTAAGTGACATCAGCGAGCTGCCCAGCCTGGAGGAGTTCGAAAAGCTCGCGGCCGGTGAGTTGCAGGAAGAGATGTTTGCCGCGCGGGATACGGCCATCGCTGATGCCACTGGAGTTCCTGACATGGGAAGCGATGAGCAAACAGCAAAGCAGAACCAGGCGGGCGTCGAAGAGCAGGGCATAAATGAGAACACCGACGAGCAGAACGCCAACGAGCAGAACATAAGCGTGGACGGCGGAGTTGAGCAGCTCGCCGAAGACAAGGCTGAGCATCCGCAAACGGTGACCGAACCGACGGTCTCGTCCGATCCGCGGCATAACGCGGCAGACGATCAGGCTACGGACCAGGTGGCATCTGAAAGTACAGGAGGCTGAGCTTGGCTGCCGAACGCCTGCAAAAAATCATCGCCGGGGCGGGGATTGCTTCACGCCGCAAAGCAGAAGAACTGATTACAGGCGGACGCGTCACCGTGAATGGCCAGGTGGTAACCGAGCTTGGCAGCAAGGCTGATCCTGAATCCGATCACATCAAAGTGGATGGCAAGCTGCTGCACGGGCCGGAGCGCCACATTTATCTCGCGCTCAATAAACCGCGCGGCTACGTGACTACTGTGACCGATCCGGAAGGCCGGCCCACGGTAATGGATCTGGTAAAACACGTCGGCGAGCGCATTTATCCCGTCGGGCGGCTCGACTTCAACAGTGAAGGCCTATTAGTTCTTACGAACGACGGCGAGCTTGCCAACTTCCTGACCCTCGCGGGATCGCACGTTCCGAAAACCTATCTGGTGAAAGTTGCCGGCCAGCCGCAGGAAGAAGACGTGGAGAAGCTGCGCCACGGAATTCGCATCGGCAACAAGCCGGGCGAGCGTGGACCGCGATCGGTACGCACCGCGCCGGCAGAAGTCCGCTTGCTGCGCGAAGCGGATAACCCGTGGTACGAAGTGACGTTGATTGAAGGCAAGAACCGGCAGATACGGCGCATGTTTGAGGCGATCGGCCATCACGTTGAGAAGATTAAGCGTGTTTCGTACGGATCGCTCAAGCTCGATCTTGAGCCCGGAGAATTTCGTGAGCTGACGCCGCAGGAGATTTCAGCACTGCGCAAGCCGCCGAAGCCGCGCGAGAGCGAAGGCGAGCGGCCTGCCGCCAAGATACATGCGCGGCACATTGGAAAGGCGGCGCTGAAGAAAACTCCATTCAGGAAAGATAAGCGGCGGTTCCGGGATGATCGTGAGCAGCTCAGGCGTGGCGAACAGCTCAGGCCGGATGATCGTGAACGCCGTCAACCGCGTGAAGAGAAGAGACCGTTTCGACCGGCGGCAGCGGCAGGCGAGCAGCGAAGGCCGTTCCAGCGCGATGAGCGAACGAGCGGGAGCGCTGGTGATCGCGGACAGCAACGTTTCCGCCGTGATGAAGGCGGACAGGAAAGGCGTGAGTTCCGTGGCGGACCGAGATCTGACCGTCCTCGCCGTGATCGCCAGGAGCGTGAAGGCGGAGAACGCGGCCCGCGGGAGTTCCGCGGCGGAGGGCTTCGCCAAGGTGGAGGGGCACGTTTTTCTAATCGGGGCGAACAAGAGCGCGGACCGAGATCCGACCGACCGCGATCGGATCGTTCGCGTCCTGATCGCCGCGAGCGTGAAGGCGGAGAACGCGGCTTTCGCGAGTTCCGTGGCGGAGGGCGCCGCCAGAGCAAAGGGACCGGCTTTTCCAATCGAGGCGAACAGCAGCGTGGACCGAGATCCGACCGACCGAGATCTGACCGTCCGCGTCCTGAACGCCGAGAGCGTGAAGGCGGAGAACGCGGCCCGCGGGAGTTCCGCGGCGGAGGGCGTCGCCAGAGCAAAGGAGCAGGCTTTTCCAATCGGGGCGAACGCGAATCAGGAAGGAGATCCGACCGACCGCGATCGGATCGTCCGAGTCCTGATCGCCGGGAGCGTGAAGGCGGAGAGCAAGGAGAGCGTCGAGGCTTCTCCTCGCGTCGCGGTCCCAGGTCGGGTCGCCCAACGTTCGGAGGCCGAACGCCCGGTGGCGAGCGTGGAGGATCAGGCCGCCAGGGCAAGCCGCCACGCGAAAGAGGTGCACGCGGACCGGGCCGTCCACGTGGAAAGTTCCGTCCCTGACCCGGACTCGCCGTCACTTGAGTGTTGGCAGTGAAGCTCGGCTTCGTGATACAAAGGCGTGTACCACCCCAACGCGATGAAGAAAACGGTTCTCGATCAGGTCCCTCCGCACATTCGTTCGCTGGCCGGCTACGTTCCCGGCAAGGCCCTGCGGCAGGCGCAACGAGAATCCGGCCTGACCATGATCAAGATGGCCTCGAACGAAAATCCGTTTGGGCCATCCCCGCGCGCCGTTGAGGCAATCCGAAAAGTCGCTACGGAAGTAAATTTCTATCCGGACAATGACGCGAGTGAACTGCGCGAGGAACTCGCTCGCCGCCATGGCCTTGTGCCTGAACAAATCTTCCTGGCCGATGGATCGCTGGGTGTGCTCGATATTCTTGCCCGCACACTGCTCGGGCCGGGGCTGAACTGCATTACCAGCGAGAAATCATTTATCAGCTATCCGATTGTGACGCGCGCTGCCGGCGGCGAGCTGATCACGACGAAGATGCGCAACGATGCGTACGATCTGGACGCGATCGCCGCAGCGATCAATGACAACACGCGCGTGATCATCCTGGCGAATCCAAACAATCCTACAGGCACGATGTTTGACGCGGATGCCACCGATAAATTCCTCGCTGGTGTGCCTGAACACGTGCTCGTGGTGCTGGACGAGGCTTACTCCGACTTCGGCAATTACTTTGCCGCCCGGCGCGGGATCACCTACTCGCGATCGTTTGATTACATCCGAGAAGGCCGCAAGAACGTGATCGTGCTGCGTACATTCTCCAAGGCGCACGGCCTGGCCGGGATCCGCTTAGGCTACGGCTGCGGCGATCCGGAGTTGTTTCAGTTTTTCGGCCGCGTGCGAAATTCATTTTCAGTTTCGGTGGTGGCCGAAGCAGCCGGGCTTGCAGCGATTCGCGATGAAGGGCACATCCTCCGCACCGTTGAAAACAACGCAGCGGCAGCTGAGTGGCTCATGCCATACTTCGCCGAACTCGGACTTCGTGCCGTACCAACCAGCGCAAACTTCATTTACTTTGAAGTGGACGAAAACGCCACGGAATTCGCGAAACGGATACAGGCTGAAGGCATTATTGTTCGCTCGCTCGTTCCGTGGGGAATTCCCAACGGCATACGCGTAACCATCGGCACACCTGAGCAGAATGAAGCTTTTGTGCGCGCGCTGAAGCGGGTGGTGCGACCCGCACTCGCCCGCTAACGCTATGGCTTCCGCCGGGTGGACCACCGTAGCCGCGCTTGGACGCCGCAACAAGCTCGCGGGCATCGGCATGGTGCTGGTTACGATATTTGTGCTGTTCGCGCTGTTCGCGCCATGGATCTCTCCGCAGGATCCCAGCCGCATCGAGCTGAGCGCTCGACTGCAAGGCCCCACCGCAGCTCACTGGTTCGGGACGGATGAGCTTGGCCGCGATATTTTTTCGCGCGTAATCTACGGCGCGCGCATTTCGATGCTCGTCGGCAGCAGCGTGGTAGCGGGCTCGCTGTTGCTCGGCCTCATCGTCGGCTCGATTGCCGGTTATTACGGCGGCGCAGCCGACAAGTTTTTCAACGTCATCGTAATGAACGCTTTTCTGTCATTTCCTGGAATCCTTCTGGCAATTGCGTTCGTAGCGTTCCTGGGTCCGGGAATTTTTAACCTGATCTTTGCGCTGTGCATTGGTGGATGGGTCGGATATGCGCGCCTGGTTCGCGGACAGGTGCTCGCCGTGAAGGAACGCGAATTTGTGGAAGCTGCCCGCGCTCTTGGCGCAGGCGACTGGCGGATCGTGACGCACCATATTTTGCCGAACGTGATCCAGCCGGTGATTGTGCAGGCAGCGATCGGCATGGCAGGGGCAGTGCTTGCAGAAGCGACCATGAGCTTTCTAGGTTTGGGCGTTCCGCCGCCTACCGCGAGTTGGGGATCCATGCTGAACGATGGCCGCATTCATCTATTCGAAGCGCCGCATCTGGTGCTCTTCCCTGCCATGGCGGTAATGCTGGCGGTGCTCTCGTTTAACTTTATTGGCGATGCGCTGCGCGATTATATGGACCCGAGATCGCGGATTGAAGCGGGACTGTAAGGATCGCCGTAATCGCCGTGATCGGAACGCGCTATAAAACAAGCGAGCGAACTGGAGCAAACTGCGGAAATGATTGTTGGTGTTATCTCTGATACGCATGGCCTGCTTCGTCCGGAAGCTGTGGAGCTGCTGCGCGGATCAGAGCACATCATTCACGCAGGCGACATCGGCGCGCCTGAGATCCTTCCGGAGTTGGAAAAGATAGCACCGGTTACCGCGATTCGCGGCAACGTGGACACGCAAAGCTGGGCGCGCGTTTTTCCCGAGACGAACGTCGCAGAGCTTGGCGGAGCGACGATCTACGTGATTCACGACCGCAACGCTCTCGATCTGAACCCCAAAGCTGCCGGATTCGCCGCTGTGATCAGCGGCCATTCCCACAAGCCATTACAGGAATTGAAAGATGGCGTTCTCTACTTCAATCCCGGCAGCGCAGGCCCACGCAGATTCAGCCTGCCGATTTCAGTTGGCCGGCTGGAGATCACTAACGGCCAGATCAAGGCAGAGATCCTGAAGATCGGTTGACCTCATGGTCTTGGAATCGTCACCTGCGACACAGTCACCCTCGGAGGCTGGTGGTTCCAGGTGGACGGGACATCAGTGAACCGCGCGCGGAACCCAGTACTCTGCGCCGGATGAAGCGGATCATTCCCGAGTTCGCGCGGATTGGCGGCTTTGTCGCCACTTTTCGAGTCCACGCGCTCCATCGGTTGTTGCTGAAGAAGAACGGGCTTGCCGGAATTGTCGTCAAATTCCGCCGAGACAATCGCATTCGTGATTGGCTGCCTTCCGGTGTTGGTGGCCTGACCATAGACGTCTACGGTTGCGAGATTGTTTACTTCCTGCGGCGCCAGCGTGATGGCCGTAAGCTGCAGTTGCTGATTGTCAATGGGAGAGTTGTTCATCGACTTGGTTGCTGCCCGGTTTGTCTTCGGGACCATGGTAAGAGTGACAACCAGAAGTACCACGGCAACCAGCAGCGCAATCAACGGCCACGGCAGCTTGCTTTGTGGAGGTTTGGTTGCGTCCGGAGGAAAAGGCCTGTGCTCCATACGTGCTCCTTCGTCTAAGGGTCTTTCATACAAAGATGACCCCTGGCGAGGACTCGTTGCAGCGCTTCCGCTGCTCTGCCCTACTCGGCCCGGAGCGCCTCCAGCGGATTCACCTGTGCTGCTCTTCGAGCAGGAATATAGGCAGCGAAGAGCCCGCAGGTCACAAGCACAGCACTGACTGCGGCAATGGTCCACGCGTCATGCGGGCTCACGCCAAAGAGAAAGCTGGCGAGCATTCGCGAGGTGAACCAGGCAAGGGCGATGCCAAGAAGCCCTCCTGTTACGAGCATGAGCGTGGCTTGCTTCAGGATCATGGCCACGATGGTTTCGCGCTGAGCTCCGAGAGCCATGCGGATGCCGAGTTCGCGTGTCCTTTGGCCGACAAGGTAGGTCAGCAGTCCGAAGAGTCCGGCAAGAGCAACTCCCAGCGCAGTACCCGCGAAGATTTCCAGCAGGTGAGCGGCGAGAAGCTGGCTGCCAAGCGAGTCTTCCACCACCTGATCCATGGTCAGAATCTCGCTGGCCTGCAGGTCAGGATTCAAGTCGACCATCACGCGACGCAGGTCGGCCATGAGCTGCTCAGGCGATGCGCTGGTTCGAATCGCCAATTCAGCGTGGGCCTGCATGGTCGGCTGATAAAGACCATCGCCCGGCTGCATCTGCTCGGCACAAAGATCAATTTCCGGCGCTGCTGGTTTATCCACTCCAACCTGGTGGAAATCATCAATGACGCCGACGACTTTGACCTCTCCCTTCTTTCCAAAGCTGAGGGTGAAATTGCCGGTCAGGCTGCCTTCCGGGGCATAGAGCTTCGCGAAAGTCTTGTTGACGACGGCGACCTGCTGAGACTCCGGCGTGTCCTGCTCATTGAAGAAACGGCCTTCCGCCATGCGGAAACCAAGCACCTTTTGCAGGTCGCGACCCACGGCTTTCATCTTTGCCGAGATTTTGAATGAGCCGTTTTCTCCCGTGGTCTTATTGGACCGGGAACCGTGCAGCATGAACATCATGTCAAAGGTGTTGCGTAACGGCATCACGGTGGAGATGCTTGCAGCCTGAACGCCGTGCATCTGTTGCACGCGTTCCAGCAGAGGACGGTAAACCGCCTGACTGACATCGATGTTGCGGAATTTGTACTCGGGAACTTTGGGTTCAACGACCAGGACGTGATCGGTACGGAAGCCAAGCGGCACATGGCGGAGAGCAAAGAGCGTTTTCAGCATCAGCCCGCACGCAACCAGAAGTACAAGCGAGAGTCCGATTTCGGCGGCCACCATTCCCTGCTGTAATCGATGCCTGCGCCGGCTTCCCTGTGCCTGGGCAGAGTTTTGTCGCAGTGAGGATTCGATCGGCGCGCGAGCCGCAAGCCAGGCAGGTAACAGTCCGAATAGGGCAGCGCTGAGGAGCGTCAGGAGCAAGAGTGCGGCGATCACCGTGAAGTCCGGCGTGATTTCGTGCGGCACATTCAACGCAGAGCTCAGGCCTTTGCTGAAGACGCGCAACGTGACTGCAGCCAGCGCCAGTCCCAGAGCTGATCCGCAGCTCGCAAGCAAGAGACTTTCCGTGAACAGTTGACGCACAATTCGCAGCCGGCCGGCGCCGAGCGCACCGCGGACTGCAAGTTCGCGCTGGCGTGCGATACCGCGGGCCAGCATCAAGTTCGCAACGTTTGCACACGCGATGAGCCAGAGAATCGAGACAGCAGCGAGCAAGGCGAGCAATGCGGGACGCAGATTCGAAACCAGGCTGTCCAGATATGTCTTCATCTCGACGCGCGATGGCCCGTCCTGCCCCTGCATCACCGTCCGGAAAAGAGGCGCAAGGCGCTGCTGGATGCCGGAGAGCTCGGTTTGCGCTGAGGCGACGGTCGCGCCCTCGGCAAGACGGCCAACCACCTCAAAACCCATCGTCGAGAAGTTCCTCACCTCGTTGGCAGATGTAATCGGCACAGGACGCCAGACCTGGGCCCGGTCTTCATTCGCAGGAAATTCAAAGCCGCCGGGCATTACGCCCAGGATCGTGTAAGTGTCGTCATCCAGCTTCACGGTTTTGCCGACCACCTGAGGATCGGAATGAAACAGATTTCGCCACAGCGAGTAGCTGAGCACCAGGACTTTCGATGTGCCGGGCGATTGCTCGTCCGGCAGGAAGCCGCGGCCGAGGATTGGCTGGACCCGGAGGACGGACAAGAGGTTCGCGCTCACGAGCGGTGCGGATGCGGCATAAACCTCGTAAGGAGTTTCCAGATAACCTCGATTTGGAGCAAAGTAGCCGATGGCACTGAGTTGTTTGCTCTGCTGCTGCCACTCCCTAATATCAGCATAGAAATTCCAGACGAAGTTCCCTTTCGCATCCAGTTCTCGCAGGGTGACCAGACGGCCGGGAGCTTCGTAAGGAAGCGGCTTGAAAAGAGTAGCGTGAAGTACGGAAAACATCGCCGTGCTGGCGCCTATGCCAAGGGCCAGAACAACGAGCGCAGTCAGAGCAAATCCGGGGGCGGAGCGCAGCTGTCGTGCCGCATAGCGAAGGTCGCCGCGGAGTTCGTCCCAGAAGCGCACCCCGAACGATTCTCTGCACTCTTCCTGCTGGTGAACCGCGCTGCCCAGCTCAACGCGCGCGCGACGCTCGGCTTCTTGAGGCGGAACTCCCTGGCGAATCAGGTCGCCGGCATAGCTATCGCGATGAAATTGCAATTCGGTTTCCAGTTCGCTCTCCATCTGCTCGCGATGAGTGAGCGCCTTCCATGCACTAGCGAGTCGTGATCGCAGACTCATACTTCCTCCGGCGTCCGGCGCAGGATACTGCCGATCACAGTTGCCATGCGGTTCCAGCTTTCCGTCTCCGATTGCAGCCGTTTGCGGCCGGCCGCGGTCAGGCGATAATACTTTGCCTTGCGATTGTTCTCGGACTCGCCCCATTCGCTGGCAATGAAGCCCTGGTGCTCCAGTCGGTAAAGCGCGGGATACAGGGACCCCTGCTGGATCTCAAGCTGATCACCGGAGATCTGCTGAATGCGCAAGAGAACTCCGTAGCCATGGAGGGGTCCCAGAGAGACGGCTTTCAGGATCAGCATATCCAGTGTGCCCTGGAGCAGTTCCAGCTGCTTGCCCATTGTTCCTCCTAGATTGGCTAGGAGTGTACTGCCGCTTTCCTAGACTGTCAAGGAGAGTAAGGGCAGATGGGATAGCGGTCACGTGCGCGAAGTAGCCGGTCTGGCTCTTGCTTCGCCTTCGATCATGAACCAGGCTGCGACCGAGCTCAGTGCGGCCAGCAACGCGGAAAGGAACATCACCCAGCGAAAGGCGGAAAGGAATGAGTTGTTGATGGTAGATTTCACAAAATTGCGGACCTTGGGATCGGCGTCGTCAGGAAGTTGAATCTGGGTAAACCGGCTTCTTTGTTCCAGCACGGCTGTGCGGACCTGAGGCGAGATGCCGGAAGAATTTAAGGCGTCAGTCAGCCGCGAATCAAAAACATGGAATGCGACCAAACCGAACAGAGCAATCGAAAGCAGCGAAGCCACGCGGGAGACTGCATTGTTGACTCCAGAGGCGATCCCGGCCTGCTGCTCAGAGACGGAGTCCATAACGGTAGTGGTGAGTGGCGCCACCACGCCGCTCATTCCCAACCCGAGCACCACGAGAGCGGGAAAGTAAGTGGACCAATAGCTTCCTTCCAGACCGGGCCGGGCGAACAGCAAAAAGCCTGCAGACGCAACGAACGGGCCGATTACGAGAGGCAGCTTGGCGCCGTAACGCGCCACCAGGCCACCTGCCCAGCGGGAAAGAAAGAACAGGATGAAGATAAACGGCAGGTTCGCAGCTCCGGCTTGCGTAGGCGTGTAGCCGCGAACACCAATCAGGTTGTAGGGGAAGAAGAAGAGCACGACGCCGAGCGCAGCATAAAGAGACAACGTGAGCAGGTTGGCGCCGCTGAAGTTGCTGGAGCGGAACAACCCGAGAGGCAGCAGCGGAGATTCAATTCTGCTCTCGCGCCACAGGAACAAGACGATCGCCAGCAATCCTGCAACGGCTGTTCCCCAGATCGCTGGACTGCGAGCGCCAAACGCAGGCAGCTGAATCAGCGCGAACGTCACCCACCCCAGGCCCGCGGTAACCAGAGCTGCGCCGGGCCAGTCGAGGCCGTGCTTGCCTCTTTCTCCGCAACTTTCCGGCACGAAGAGCACAGAGATGGCGACTACTACAATCGCAATCGGCAGATTGATGTAAAACACCCAGCGCCATGAGAGGTGTTCTACAAGCCAGCCTCCGAGTACCGGACCAATGGCCGCCGTGATTCCGGTAAAGCCTGACCACGTGCCGATGGCCTTGCCGCGCGTCTCCGGCGGGTACGCGGCGCTGATAATGGCGAGGCTGCCGGGGACCAGCATGGCACCGCCGATTCCCTGCGCCGCCCGAGCCATGATGAGTTGCTGGATGGTCGCCGCAAGGCCGCACCAGGCTGAGGCCGCCGCGAAGGTGATTACACCTGCGACAAACACGAGCCGGCGCCCGTAATAATCACCCGCCGCGCCGCCCAGGAGGATAAGAGCGGCGAGCGTGAGAGCATAGGCTTCCACTACCCACTGCGCATTTGCCAGGGTCGTCTGCAAGGCATGCTGCATTGCAGGCAGAGCCACGTTCACAACAGTTCCGTCGATGAATGCCAGACTCGAACCGAGGATCGCGGCCGTTATAATCCAGCCTCCGGAGACCGCGGTGCGCTGCTCGGACGGTATTTCGGTAGTGGTGCGTGCAACGGCATCGCATGGATATTTCACGTGCGTCTCCGGAGCACAGGGTTTGGCGGAGAGGGCATCCGGTTGGGATGCGCCCACGCGCATCCCGGATTCCAAGCTTCAGTGGGTTGTTTGAATCAGATTCAGTTCGGCGATCTTTATTCGCTCCAGCTGTTCTGGGTCCTTCAGCTTGCCTTCGTCTTCATGGTTCAGCTGCGTATTTGCGACGTAGTAGAACTTGTCATTCAGAATTGCGCCGGTTGTGGGGAGATCAAGCAGGCTGGAGCGGAATTCGAGCGGGCGACCGCCGATGACCGATTTACCATCCGCAGCGAGATGCAAAAGTACGATCCGATTGGCGCCGAGTCCGTTTTGTACGGCGATGAGGCTTCCCTTCCGGAAATACATACCATCAATTTCAGCGGTGCTGATTCCAGGCATAGACCTGAGTTCCGCAAGGGCATGCGTGGTGGGATCCAGGCACACGATACCAAAAGCATGTGCCACGTAAATGAGCTTGCCGTCATCACTGATCGCGATTCCGTTGGGATAGAAGCGTGCACCCAGCGAGATGCGCTCCAGAGAATCCGATCCGTGCCGCAGACGGTAGACGCTGCGGTCAAGGCTGTCGGTCACAAACACATCTCCGGCAGGGGTGAGCACAAGATCGTTGAAACCATGTTTGCCGGTCTCTTTGGGAACGTACTTCGCCAGCGTTCTGCCGTTGCGATCGAAGTGAAATAGGGCTGTCGCTCCTGAGCGCTCGCTTGCGGCCCAGATGCTGCGATCGCTGGGATCCACTTTCATCCCGAGAACGCTCAGCAGGCCATCCTGGCCCTCCTGCACGAAGTCGGACGTTTTTCCGTCACGCGCAATGCGCACGATCTTGCGGTGGTAGATGCTGCTCATGAGAAGGCTGCCGTCAGCCGAATCAGCAACCAGGCCTTCAGGAATCAGGTCAGCGGGGCCGACTTCGAACACCTGCCTTGCCACCGCAACCTTCGGCCACTTGCGCTGAACTTTCTGAGTGAGGGCTTTGAACCGCGCACAGCCGGCGATTGGTGCCAAGTCTTTCTCTGCTGAAGGATCAAGCCATGGAGTTTCCGACAACGCTGTTTCCAGTTCCTGCAATGCCTTTTGTGTGTTGCCCAGCTTGGCGTAACCGAGAGCCATGTCAAAGTGGACGGCCGCCGGGTCACCGCTCACGGACAGGATTTCCTGGAATTGCTTCTGGCGAGCTTCACTGAGCTCCTTGCCGGAGGTGAGAGTGCAGGGTTGGGCGACGGCGTGCGATGCGAGGAGAAGTAAGAGCAGGCGGAGCATTCTGGTTCGACGGAGAGGTGGAGAGAAGGTAACGGGTCTTTGGCGAGCTCGAAATGGAACAGCAGTCATGGAAAAATGCGTGAACCATTTGCGGGGTCTGTATCCCGCAAACAGGCACAGACAGGAGTACCTCCACCCCAGCAATCGAAAACCGCGATTGCCGGGGACGCCGGCTGTACCACACGGGTGTAAGGAGGGACGATCCTATTGAATGGACGTTAAGGGCGAGACGCGGCCTGCCGCCGGCATGCCGCGTTCTCTACGGCAGGCATAAGGTACAACCTAGTGGCAATCTCATAGAGGAGTTGAGCAGGCTGATAGCGGTTCGGGGCTGTTACTCGATTGCGCGGCCGACTTCTCTCTTGCAGCTTGAATGTAGGTCTTTTTTTGACTGTGTAGCACAGGCGCCTCGCCTGTGCCGCAGGAATGAACGTCCATCCAGAGACGAACTGACCCTGAATGATGAGGCGAAGCAGCTGTTCCTTCACCATTGTTTTCATGATGACGGCAAGGGTACGAACTGAACCCGGTTGTGGTGATGACCACCCACGTTCGCCAGATATTGACGCCATTGCCCGAACGCGTATTTCCGGTTGGCAACATGAAGGGATTAACGAATTGCGTCAGCCGTGCTGGCTTCGAGTGATTGTTACCGCGATACGGATCCCTCGCTGCGCTCGGGATTACACCTTTACTGCCTTATCCGCGGGTTCGCCAGCGAGTAGAGGAAATCCGTGACGAAGTTCACGACGACGTAGGTGAGGCCAATCATCAGGATGCAGCCCTGTACCAGGTAGTAGTCGCGGTTGCCGATAGCCTGAATGGTCAGGCGGCCTATTCCCGGCCACGAAAAGATTGTTTCCGTGACAATCGCGCCTGCGAGCAATGCGCCAAACTGCAAACCCACGACGGTAAGAACAGGGACAAGCGCATTGCGCAAGGCGTGCTTGTAGACGACCTGATTCTCGGAAAGTCCTTTGGCGCGGGCGGTGCGAATGTAATCCTGACCGAGTTCTTCGAGCATTGCGGTACGGACCATGCGGGTGAGGATGGCGGCAAGCGCGCCGCCCATGGTGATCGCCGGCAGGATGAGATGCGCAAAGGTGCCAGAACCGGAGACCGGCAGCCATCCCAACTGGATGGCAAAAAACAAGATAAGGATCGGACCCAGGGCAAAGTTTGGGAACGAGAGGCCGAGCAGGCTGACGAAGCTGAGCAGGCGATCATCCCAGCGATTTCGCCGCCGGGCTGAGCGCACTCCAGCAGGGATGGAGATCAGCAGCGCCACGATCATGGACGCCACGGTGAGTTGAAGAGTCCAGGGATAGCGCTGAAGAATGATGCGGCTGACGGGCTGATCAAAACGAAGCGAACGCCCGAGGTCGCCGTGCACCACGCCCTTCCAATAATTTACATATTGAGTGCCGACCGGCTGGTCGAGCCCGTAGGCGTGGCGCGTGGCCTGGATGTCCGCCGACGACGCTCCTTCACCCAGCATCTGCTGGATGGGATCACCCGGAACAAGATGGATGAGCAGGAAGACCACCGAGACCACCAGCCACAAGACGGGAACCATATAAAGGAGACGGATTGAGACGTAGCGGAGCATTCAGGCTGCATTAAACATACACGAAGCCTTGCAGGGTTCTTTACAGGTTTCGCAGATCAAGTAGGATGTTTGGCGATGAAGCGAACCCTTCTTGCCCTGATTGCCCTGCTCGCCTCCGTTTCTATTGCACAAGACCAGCCACAAAAAGAGCCATCACAAAGGAGCGCGTCCAGGCCGCTGCCGACCATTGCGGAAAAAATCGGTGCGATGCAGAGCTATCCCGGCTTCTTGCCTTTCTACTGGGACGCACGTGAAGGCACGCTGTGGCTGCGCATTGACAAAGACAAGTGGCAGACGCCATTTCTCTTTTATGAGTCTCTGACGGATGGGGTTGGTTCCAACGATATCGGGCTGGACCGCGGGCAGCCGGGAGAAACGTTCGTCGTTCACTTCGAGCGCAGCGGAAAGCAGGTATTTCTGGTCGCCGAGAACCAGAGCTACCGGGCCGTAACCGACGATCCTGACCAACAGCGCGCGGTGCGCGAGGCATTTCCGCAGCCGGTGCTTTGGGGATTTGAGGTCGGCGCGGTCGAAGGTGACTCGGTCCTGGTGGACGCGACCAAGTTTTTCCTGACGGACATCCACGGCGTGGCGAACAGGATCCTTGAGGCCAAGCAGGGCCGGTTCAAAGTGGAGCCCAGCCGGTCGGCCATCTATCTGCCGCGCACAAAAAACTTCCCCCAGAATACCGAGGTAGAAGCCACGCTCACGCTGATGGGCGAAGAGCCGGGCCCATTTGTGAGGCAGGTCTCGCCGGAACCGCACGCGGTGACTGTGCGGGAGCACTTCTCTTTTATTCAGGCGCCTGCTCCGGGATTTCACAGCCGCGCCTACGATCCGCGCTCCGGGTTCTTCGGGATCCGCTACATGGATTTTGCCACGCCGGTAGACCAGCCGATTGTGCAGCGCTATATCAATCGCCACCGGCTGGCGAAGAAGGATCCTGCGGCTGCAAGCAGCGAAGCGGTGAAGCCGATTATTTACTACGTTGACCGGGCGATCCCGGAGCCGATTCGATCGGCGGTGCTGGAAGGCGTGAGCTGGTGGAACCAGGCATTCACAGCGGCGGGCTACAAAGACGCGTTTCAGGTGAAGCTACTGCCGGAAGGCGTGGATGCCATGGACGTCCGCTACAACGTGGTGGAGTGGGTGCCGCGGTCGACCAGAGGATGGTCGATTGGCTACGCCATCAGCGATCCGCGAACCGGAGAAATCATCAACGGGCACGTGACGCTCGATGCGTTGCGCATCCGGCAGGTGTTCCTGATTGCGCAAGGATTGCTGAACCCGTTCGGCAATGATCCGGCGGCGCTGGCCAGGGCGAACGCGATGGCGCTGGCGCGTATCCGCCAGCTCGCGGCGCATGAGACCGGACACACGCTCGGCCTGATGCACAACTACGCAGCCAGCATCGTGAACCGGGCTTCGGTGATGGACTATCCGCCGCCCATGGTAACGCTAGGCGCGAACGGACTGCCGGATGTTTCCAAGGCCTATGCAGTGGGCATCGGCGAGTGGGACAAGGCGGCGATCACATACGGCTATCGCGACTTCCCTGACGGAACGAATGAGAAGCAGGCGCTGGACAAAGTGCTGGATGACGCATTCGGCACTGGGCTTCTTTATCTCACCGATCAGGACGCGCGGCCTACGGGGTCAGCCAGCCCGATCGCACACCTGTGGGACATGGGCAGCAACGACGTGGATGCGTTGCAGCAGGTAATGGCGGTGCGCAATGCCGCGCTCAAAAACCTTTCCGAGAACGCCATTCGCGAACACACGCCCATGGCGACGCTCGAAGACGTGCTGGTGCCGGTCTATCTCTATCATCGCTATCAGCTCACGGCGGCAGCCAAATCAATCGGCGGATTGAATTATTTCTTTGATGTTCGCGGGATAACGCACAAGAACCCGGAGATTGTTCCCGCGGCACAGCAACGAGCGGCGCTACATGCGATCCTTAAGACGATTTCGCCACAATCGCTGGCGGTTCCGCAATCACTGCTGGATATTATTCCGCCACGGCCTCCGGAGTATCCGAGTTCGAAGGAGAATTTTGCGCGAAGAACATCGCCAGTCTTTGATTCGCTGGCGCCTGCCGAGGCTGCGGCGGAGATCACCATAGGACTGCTGCTCCAGCCGGAGCGCGCGCAGCGAATGATCGAATACCACGCGCATGATGCGGTGAATCCCGGCTTCAACGAACTGCTGGATGAAGTGTTGGCTGCAACGTGGAAAGTCCAGCCTGCGGCAGGTTACTCCGGTGCCATTCAGCGGACGGTGAATGCGGTAGTGCTCAGCCATTTGATCTCACTGGCAGCGGACGAACATGCCGCAAGCCAGGTGCGCGCGCTGGCGATGCTCAAGCTGGATGAGCTAAAGAAATGGCTCACCTCACAGCAGGCCGTGGCAAAAGACGCGCAGACGCGGGCCGAGCTTCTGTTTGCGAAGAACCAGATTGACTACTTTGAGAAGAACCCGACAACCGTTCACGTGACTGCACCGGCGCCTCCGCCGGCGGGAGATCCGATTGGGAGCGATGAGGAATCGCCGTAATCGCCCGTAATCGCCGTAATCGCGCGTAATCGGCTAGGCCGTGGAAGCTTCGGTTGATGCCACGGAGGCACGGAGGAACCAATTTTTTCAGCAAGGATAGATTGTAGAATTGAAAGCCTGGAGCTTTCCGAATCGCTGCAGCCAGCTTTTCAACGAGCGGATTTCGCTAGAGACAGGTATCTGTTCCGGTCGCTCTCATCTCCCAGGCACTCAGCTGCTTGAGCCAAAAACGTGTAAATGTCGCGGGCCGGTATATGAGGAACCATGCCTTTACTTTGTTCGGTAGCAACGAAATGCATCTTTGCCCATGCCGCTGCTCCGCGTCGCAGATAGATGGCTCCAAGTCTGTAGTGAGCCTCGGCGTTGAGCGCTGCCGAAGTGTGCGCCTCATTTAGAACTTTCCCAAATGCTTGAATTGCGTCGTCGTGGTTGCCGAGTTGCTCGGATGCGATTCCCAAAAATAACAGCAGCCGAGGGCGATCTTCGGCTCTGGCCATAGTCAACATAGCGTTCAGTCCATTGATCGCAATTTCAAATTTGCCAACGTTGACCCTTTCGTAAGCTGCCCTGAGGCGCATATC